>JAHEMP010000014.1 GCA_024643585.1 Crocinitomicaceae bacterium
AATGACCGAACCAAGCGATTTCGCAGAGAAATTTATCAATCAAACGAATTACCCTATTTTTTTAACCGGCAAAGCGGGAACAGGTAAAACTACTTTTCTTAGACATATTGTAGAATCTACTCATAAACAGACCGTTATTGTCGCCCCAACTGGTATAGCCGCATTGAACGCTGGAGGTGTCACAATCCATTCCTTTTTTCAATTGCCTTTTGCAGGATTTATTCCCGATTTTCTAGAAGAATTTCACGTCAACGGGTCCGTAAAAATAGAATCCAAAAAATCGTTAGTACGCCATTTTAATATGAACAAGCAACGTAAGCAGACTATTCAAAATATGGAATTGCTGATCATTGATGAAGTGAGTATGTTACGCGCTGATTTATTAGATGCAATTGATTGGTCTTTGCGAAATGTTCGCGGAAATAACGAGCCATACGGAGGTGTTCAGGTAATGTTCATAGGTGATTTATTTCAATTGCCTCCTGTCGTGAAACCGCAAGAATGGTCAATCTTGCACAAATATTACAACGGGATTCATTTTTTCAATGCCTTGGTCATGCAAGAAAAGCCACCGATGTATATTGAACTCAGCAAAATTTACCGACAGCAAAACGAAGATTTTATCCGTGTGTTGAACAATCTTAGAAACAACTGTCTTAATTTAGAAGATATTGAATTACTCAACAAACACGTTCAACCTGATTTTGATCCTACGAAGCACGAAGGATACATTACGCTGACTACGCACAATTCCAAAGCGGACAAAATGAACGCAGAAGCACTTGCCGCATTAAAAGGAAAATCACATGAATTCAAAGCAGAAATAACGGATGAGTTTCCGCCCTACTCCTTTCCGCTCGATGAAATCTTGGAATTAAAACTAGGCGCACAAGTCATGTTCATTAAAAATGATTTATCGCCTGAAAAGAAATTTTACAACGGAAAAATGGGGGTTGTCACAGGTTTGGATGTCGATGATATTGAAGTAGAATTCATTGAAGACAAACAAGTTATTAAAGTGGAACGCTACGAATGGGAGAACATAAAATATTCCACGAATCAAAATACCGGAGAAATTGAAGAAGAGGTCATGGGAACCTTTGTACAGTTTCCATTGAAATTGGCTTGGGCAATTACTGTGCATAAAAGTCAGGGTTTAACTTTCGATAAAGCCGTTTTAGAAGTTTCTGCAGTGTTTGCTCCGGGTCAAGCTTATGTTGCTTTATCCCGTTTGCGGACATTGGAAGGCTTGGTTCTACTTTCACCTATCCGCATGAACGGTTTGCAAAACGACGAGAAAATAATCCAATACTCGTCTCAAAGTGAGCACATGGATCAACTGCCGAAATATCTGGAAGTTGCAAGTAGTAATTATCTCTACGGAAGATTAAGCCATACTTTTGATTGGGTAACTATGGCTGCAAAATGGAGTTCGTATGAGAAAAGTTTCTTCGGTCTTGCTCCAAAATCAGAGAAAATAAAAAGTCAAGCTTGGGCTACCTTGCAATCCCAAAATATTCAAAACACATTGGAACCGTCTCGAAAATTCCGCAATCAATTAACCGCGTTGTTTTCCCAAGATACATTGAACAAGGAAAAGTTATTGGAAAGAACCGAAGCAGCAATTTCTTACTTTATGCCCGTTTTAGAAGGTGTTTATACTTCCGTTCTCAAGAAATTAGGAGAGTTAAGTCGAATTAAAAAAACAACGGCCATAGTTGAAGAAATTCAAGAGTTGGAAGAAGCTTTGTTTGAAACCATTATGCGCATAAAAAAGAGTTTATTGGTTGTAGAAGCTCATGTTTTCGGCCGAGAATTGAACAAAGAAACCTTTCAACGCGATGAAATAAGGAATTATCGTTTGGCAAAAATTACGGCCGCAAAACTGGCGTTGCAACCCAAAGGCGACATGTTTAGTCCGAACGTAGAATTCGACGATGACGTTTTCTTCAAAAAAGCCGAAACCAAGAAGAAAAAGGAGAAAAAAGAAGCGAAAATTTCAACGTATGATCAAACGCTTGAACTGTTCAAAGAGGGATTATCCATTCGCGAAATTGCCAAAAAACGCAAGTTCACGGACAAGACCATTTATGCTCATTTGGAAAAACTCATTTCGACCGAAAAACTTGAAATCGATGACATTCTTTCTCCTGAAACAATAGCAATTTTAGACGATAGGATTAACATCGAAGAAGCAAAGAGTCTCACTGAAATGAAAGATCAAGTCGGTGACGAAATCAGTTGGGAAGATTTGAAATTGTACCGAGCCGGACTCATTCGCTAGGGCTTCTTTTTCAGCTGAAAACCAATTACAAATTCGTGCGTAGCCTTCTTTGAACCAGCAGTCAATTTACTTACTACTTGTTCATACGAATAACCTAACCTCAATCTTTCAAATAGATCATATTGAAGTATGAAAATAAATGCATCGGTGTTTCGCATTCCAAGAGCAATAGAATATTTCTTTTTATAGGTCGCCATTAAGTTGAAATCCGTCGATTGAAAAACCTTATCTGTTCTGAACATTACTCTTGGTAATACATCTAAATTTTCAGCTATTTTCAATCTATAAGCTGCATTTACATAATAATGTTGACTAGGTTCGTAAATGCCTCGCGCGCCGAGATCACCGGTTAATTGAGTGATGCCAAATCCGACGTTCAATCTATTCCAATTGTACGCCAATCCAACATTCAATTTGGGAAAAGTAGAAGGTTCACTAATCCCAGGTAATTGTTCGACTTCCGTTGGAAAATTTAAATAATCGTACTTGGTCGTGCCTATTCCTAACCCTGTTCCTATTGACAGAAAATGTCTATTTTCCTCATTAATAAACAGTTTGTAACTATACGTCAAGGAAGCCGAATTGACCTCTGAAGCAATCGTATTGAACGAATAGAAATTCACCCCCAAACTGTGTTTACGATTCAATTGCAAGTCGTAATTTCCAAAAAGTGTTCTTGGATAATCGTTCACTTTGTCAAATTGATTACGAAACGTTACTCCCCCTTGATGTTTGAATTCAACACCTGTCATAGCAGGATTAAACTGGGTATAATTGTTCCAAAATTGAGTTGATAAAGGCTCTTGTTGCGCAAACAACGATGAAGTAATTACGCAGATGAAGAATACATTTTTCATGAAAAGTGGTTTATTAGTAGAACAAATCTAGTCGTTTAAAAGTTACATTCAGGAAAGCACACGAGAATTCACTTCCTTTGTAAGAATCTATTTATATGAATCTTTTTGATCTATCATTCGACCCCAGCATTAATCTTCTTCCAAAAGAAGGGACGGTAAATTATTACGGAAAAATTCTAAATTCAACGGAATCCTATCATTTCTTTGAAGAATTATTCAATACGATTTACTGGAAAAACGATGTTGCAATAATTTTCGGCAAGCGAATAGAAACGAAAAGAAAAGTAGCTTGGTATGGAGATAAGCCATTTGAATACACCTATTCCAACAATACAAAAGAGGCACTTCCATGGACAAAAGAGTTGCTGAAACTTAAGAATTTAATCGAGAAAGAAACAGGGGATACGTTCAATTCGTGTTTATTGAACCTTTACCACAACGGCAGTGAAGGCATGGCTTGGCACAGCGATGGAGAAAAAGACTTGAAAAAAAATGGCGCCATTGCCTCGATGAGTTTGGGGGCGGAGCGAAAATTCGCGTTCAAACACAAAGAAACGAAAGAGGTTGTTTCACTCACACTGGAGAATGGAAGTTTACTGGTTATGAAAGATAAAACGCAATCGTATTGGTTGCATCGTTTGCCACCAACTCAAAAAGTAAATACACCAAGGATAAATTTGACATTTAGAACAATTATAGGTCAATAAAAAAGGCCGGAAATAAATCCAGCCTCTCAATCCATAAATTTTATTTTTGACTATTACAAGGCCGCTATGGCTGCTTCGTAATTTGGTTCGTTCGCTATTTCGGGTACTAATTCTGTGTATTTTACCACGCCGTTTTCGTCTAAAACAACAATGGCTCTTGCATGCAAATTTTTGAAGGGTCCATCAACAATTTCTAATCCAAAATTCTTGCCGAATTCACCGCTTGCAAAATCAGAAAGCGTCATTACATTTTCTATACCTTCGGCCCCACAAAATCTCTTTTGCGCAAAGGGCAAATCTCTTGAAACACATAATACTTTTGTGTTGTTCAGTGAAGATGCTTTTTGGTTAAACGTACGAACTGAGGCTCCACAAGTATTGGTATCCACACTAGGGAAGATATTTAAGATTACTCTTGACCCTTTTAATTCAGAAGATGAAAATGAACTCAAATCATTTTTCACTAAAGTAAAATTTTGTGCCGTCGAACCAATTTCTGGTAAAGTTCCGATTGTATTGCAAGGCGTTCCGCCTAAGGTAATTTTTGACATACTTATTAAATTTCAAATTTATAAATTACGAATCCCAAAACTAAACGTTTTCGTCAGCTAATTGTTTATCGGATTTGCCAATTATAGCAAAAATTAATATGCCAAAAATCGTAATTGCTATCATTACCCACCATGTATTTGAGAAACCAAAAGCTTCAATGAGTTGTAAGCCGGAATTATGCCCGAAAATATGTGCAAAGCTAAACGCAATTGAATAAAGCGCCATATACTGCCCCATTTTTCCACGTTTAGCACGTTCCATAGCAAATGCATTTGAAAAGGGAAAGAATAGCATTTCTGAAACCGACATAAATAGAATAACAATCCACAACCCGAAGATGAAAGGGAAATAAATCAAAAACAAGTAGCTTATGATTAACAGGACCATTCCGAAATTGACGTATTTTAAACTGGACCCATTTTTCTTTTCTATGGAATGTATAATCGGCATTTCCAGCAAAAAAACGAGCAATCCATTGAAACCGAGTAATAGACCAATATATTCTTCACTTAATCTAAACTGTTGCCTAAAAAATACAGGGACGGTGGAAAAATATTGAAAGAATACGATTCCAAAAGTCATTACCCCAAAGCAAAACAACAAATATTTCCAATCTGTATAAACCAGAATTGGGTTGTCGTTCTTTTCCTCTTTTCTCTGCACAGTCCGCTTTGGATTTAAAACCCTCAACATTAATAGCACGGCAGCAAAGCATGTGAGACCATCTACCCAAAAAAGTGATTCGTAACCAATGTTGTAAATCAAAAACCCGCCTACGACAGGTCCAGCTGCAAAACCGAGATTAATTGCTAATCGGATTAATGTTAAAGACCGTGTTTGGTTCTCTGGCTTACTGTATGCCCGCAGAGCAACGAACATTGCTGGTCGGAATATATCGGCAAACAGCAAAACGAAAAAAATAGCCGTTGCAATTCCCCAAAACGTTTCCATGTATTGCAAGACAATGAATAGAACTCCTGAACATATAAGGGCAAAAACCATAGCAGGATAGGAACCAAAACGGTCATTTAAAAATCCACCCAACCACGAACCACAGACAGAACCCAATCCGAAAGCGGTCATTATCCAGCCTACTTCTCCAAGCGTAAAACCTTTGCTTTCAGTAAGGTAAAGGGATAAAAAAGGAACAACCATTGTGCCGGCCCGATTGATTAAAGTAATCAACGCCAACCACCAAACTTCTTTGGAAAGTCCTCTAAAAGAATCAGAATAGCTTAACGCTAATTTTTTAAACACGGCTTTTTACTTACGAATTACGAATGATTTAATTACGAATTTAACAATTCGTAATTCATAATTGTATAATTCGTAATCCCTTATAGTCCGAGTAATACGGCTTGTGGATCTTTTGCTCCAAACATCATTCTTTCTGGGTTTTCAAGCATTTCTTTCACTTTCACCAAAAAGCTTACAGATTCCTTCCCGTCAATGATTCTATGGTCATAGGACAAGGCCAAATACATGATTGGACGAATTTCCACTTGACCATTTATGGCAACAGGACGTTCGACGATGTTGTGCATTCCTAAAATTGCAGATTGCGGAGGATTGATGATAGGTGTAGACAACATAGATCCAAAAACACCACCATTGGTGATTGTAAATGTCCCTCCAGTCATTTCGTCCGGTGTAATTTTTCCATCTCGAGCTCGGATAGCCAAACGTTTGATTTCTTTTTCAATTTCCGCCAACGTCATTTGTTCTGCGTTGCGAACAATTGGAACCATCAACCCTTTTGGAGAAGAAACAGCTATACCGATATCTGCATATTTGTGCATTACCATTTCGTTTCCGTCAATCTGTGCATTTACAGCAGGGAAAAGATTCAACGCTTCTGTTACCGCCTTGGTAAAGAAGGACATGAATCCTAAATTAACTTCGTGGTGTTTGGCAAATGCATCTTTGTATTTTGTTCGAAGATCCATGATAGGTTTCATGTCAACTTCATTGAAAGTGGTCAACATAGCCGTTTCCGACTTCACTGCTACCAAACGTTCCGCAACTTTTCTGCGAAGCATCGACATTCTTTCTCTGTATTGTTCACGGCTTCCACCCCAACCTGAAACGGCTGATGCGTCAAAACCAGCAGAAAGAGCTGCAACAACATCTTGTTTTGTAATTCTACCATCTTTGCCCGTAGCGTTAACATGATTTGCGGACATTCCGTTTTCATTCATGATTTTCGCTGCTGCAATAGAAGGAGTTCCAGCTGCATAAGAGGTGCTTTTCTCTGCTACTGGCCCTGGATTTGGTTTCGCTTCTTCCTTTTTAACTTCAGGAGCAGGAGCTGCTTTAACTTCTTCTTTTTTCTCTGCTTTTGGAGCGCCAGCAGGTGCTGTTGCAGAGGTGTCGATTAAACAAACCACTTGTCCAACGGCCACAACTTCACCTTCTTCCGCTTTTAAGGTAATAATACCTGCTTCTTCAGCTGGTAATTCGAGCGTCGCTTTGTCTGAATCTACTTCCGCTATTGCTTGATCTTTTTCAACATAATCACCATCGGCAACTAACCATTGTGCAATTTCAACTTCTGAGATAGATTCGCCTGGTGAAGGCACTTTCATTTCTAACATTGACATATCTTGAATCTTTAATCGATTATTTTACTTTCACTTTAGCATAGCTGAAAATCTCCTCAAACAATGCTTTCAATCTTTTTTCGTGCAATTTTTTGGAACCTTCAGCTGCCGCGGCTGTTGCCGGTCTTGTAATTCCAATCAGAGGAATTTCTCGCATAGCCATTGCAATGTATCGCCACGCACCCATATTGTTCGGTTCTTCTTGCGCCCAAACAATATTTTTAGCGTTTTTATATTTCGCAAAAATAGCGTCCAACTGTTTCTTAGGTAAAGGATACAACTGTTCTACTCGAACAAATGCCATGTTGTCGACACCCATTTCGGCTGCTTTTTCTGACATTTCATAGTAGAACTTTCCTGAACACAAAACCAAAGTGTCTACATTTTTCGCGTTTGCCTTAGGGTCATCCAAAACCTCTTGGAAATTTCCTTTTGCCATTTCATCCAATGTGGAAACAGCACTCGGGTAACGCAATAACATTTTTGGAGAGAAAACCACCAACGGTTTTCTAAATTCACGATCGACTTGTCTTCTCAACAAGTGAAAATGATTCGCCGGTGTAGATGTATTTGCTACTTGAATGTTGTAATCGGCACACTGTTGTAAGAATCTTTCCATACGACCTGAAGAGTGCTCTGCACCTTGTCCTTCATAGCCGTGCGGCAACAACATGACCAATCCGCTTTGAGTGCTCCATTTGTCTTCTCCCGAAGTAATGAATTGATCGATCATAATTTGTGCTCCATTGAAGAAATCTCCAAATTGAGCTTCCCAAATCGTTAATCCTTTTGGTGTTGCTAAGGAGTAGCCATATTCAAAACCAAGAACAGCATATTCCGACAACAAAGAGTTGTAAATTGAAAAAGGAGCTTGTTTGCCACCCAAATTATTCAAGGTTACAATCTCTTCTTCTGTATCTTCTGTTTTCACAACTGCATGGCGATGAGAGAAGGTTCCCCGCTCAACATCTTGTCCAGAAACCCGAACAGGATTTCCTTCGTTCAAAATAGTTGCATAGGCTAACATTTCGGCTGAACCCCAATCTAAATTGTCTTTCGTAATGGCGTTGTATCTGTCCTCAAAAATCTTAGAAATTTTACGGAAGTACTTTTTACCTTCTGGAAGAGTTGCCAATTTTTTACCCAATTCCAACAATTTTTTCTTGTCGATTCCCGTTTCGGGCGATGATTCAAAGTCGGCAGGTGTGCTTTTTCTATAATCTTTCCATGTCGTGCTCAAGAAATCCCAAATGAATGCTTTTTCCGCACTCCTAGAAATCTCAAATTCACTTTCAAGGTGATTGTTATAAGTCGTTTCAAGCTCTTTAGCAAGCGCTTTGTCCATAACACCTTGCTCCTCCAATTGCTTGAAATAAATATCTTTTGGATTGGGGTGTTTGGCTATTAAATTGTACAAATGCGGCTGGGTAAACTTAGGCTCATCCCCTTCGTTGTGACCGTATTTTCTGTAGCAAAGTAAATCAACGAAAATGTCTCTTTTAAATTCTTGACGGTATTCCATTGCCATTTGCATGGTTTGAACTACTGCTTCCACATCATCACCGTTGACATGGAAAACTGGACACAATGTTGTTTTGGCCACATCCGTACAATATGTTGAAGAACGTCCGTCTAAATAATTGGTCGTAAATCCTACTTGATTATTAACGATAACATGAACCGTACCTCCTGCGCGATAGCCATCCAATTGTGCCATTTGAACAATTTCATATACAATTCCCTGACCCGCAACAGCGGCATCACCATGTATCATGACAGGACAAACTTTGCTTTCGTCTTTGTGTACGTGATCAATTTTTGCTCTTGCAATTCCTTGAACAACCGGGTCAACCGCCTCTAAATGCGAAGGATTGGGAGATAGGGTTAAGCCTACTTTCTTTCCGTTTTTCGTAACAATGTGAGATGTAAATCCTTGATGGTATTTCACATCTCCATCAAAGTCAAGGTTGGTATCAAATTCTTTACCTTCAAATTCACAAAGAATGTCATGAGCAGGCTTTTCAAAAATATTTGTCAATGTATTCAATCGACCTCTATGCGCCATTCCCATGACGAAATATTCTACACCAAGATCAGCACCTTTGGTAATCAAAGAGTCCAAAGCTGGAATTAAGGCTTCACCACCTTCAATAGAAAAACGTTTTTGTCCAACGAATTTTTTGCCTAAAAAGGATTCAAACGCAGTTGCTTGATTTAGTTTTTTATAGATTTCTATCTTTTCTTCTTTCGAATACTTCGGGCGGTTCTTAAGTTCAATTTTACTTCTAAACCACATCAAACGCTCAGGGTCACGAATATACATATATTCAATACCGATAGACTGGCAGTAGGTTGCTTCGAGGTCTGAAATTATTTCACGCAATGTGGAGGCTTTTCCAAGCCCCATTTCTTCACCCGATTGAAAAACAGTGTCAAGATCACTTTCATCCAATCCAAAATTTTCCAAAGCCAAAGTCGGCGAATATTTTCGTCTTTCTCTAACTGGATTTGTTTTGGTGAATAAATGCCCTCTAACACGGTAACCATTAATTAGGTTTAGTACCTTGAATTCTTTGGTGACATTTTCTGGAATTTCTCCTCCTTGTTCATAATCTGTTTGGGCAAACTCAAATCCTTCGAAGAATTTTTGCCAGCCAATATCAACACTTTCGGGGTTTTGACGGTACATTTTGTACAGATTATCAATTGCATTGACATCTGCATTTCCTACATACGAAACTTTATCCATAGTTCTCGAGCTCAATTTGCAGGTACAAATTTAATGATTTCTAGGACTGAACGATTAGAAAAATCAACTTATTATAGGCATTAGCACCCAATTTGCTATGCATTTGAAACAGCACATTCTGAATTGCGCGTATTTTCTGCATCAATTGCTTTGTCGAAAAGTAGTACAATGTGAATTCAATTAGAATATTATCTAACTTTGCGGTACAAACTTTCAAATTAAATAAAATGAAAAAACTTTTACTCTCTATTACAGCAGTTTGCGCTGTTGGTATTATTAACGCACAAATTTATACGGCTACAGATTCTTCTGATTATGCTGCTTGGTCAACATTTGACGCTGACGCAGATGGAAATGACTGGATTGCTTCTGATTTAACAGGCACAGGTTCTTCCTTGGCTGCTATCGGCGGATGTTTCGTTTCGGAATCTTACATCAATGGTGTTGGTCCATTAACTCCTGATAATTTAGCTATTTCTCCTATGATCAATTGTTCTTCGAATGCTACAGTGTTTTTAGGATGGAAAGCTGGATCTCCAGAATCAACTGCTGGAACTTATTTTGCTGAGCATTATGCTGTTTACGTTGTAAACAATCCGGCAATTTTAGCTACAGGTACATTCCCTACTCCAGTTTGGGAAGGAACATTGACTGCGGGTGAAGTTATGCAAGCGCAAAACATCAATATTTCTGCGTTGGCAGGTAATCAAGGTACAGTTTATGTGGTTTTCCGTCATTTCGATTGTACAGACATGTTCCGTTTGATGTTGGATCAAGTTACTCTTTCTACAACAGCAGGTGTTGAACAAAATGCTATCATTTCTTCTGTTTACCCTAATCCAACGACAGGTGTTTTGAACATTAAAACTTCAACGGAAGCTACTTCTGTTTCTATTATCGCAATTGACGGTACAGTTGTTTCAGAAACAGCAATCAATGGATTAACTGGAACAGTTGACGTTTCTAAATTAGTAAACGGTGTTTACTTCTATGAAATTACAACAGCAGACGGTTCTTTGGTTCGCAATTCTTTTGTGAAAAACTAAGAATAAAAACATTTTAAAAAGGGGAGCGATTTAATATTGCTCCCCTTTTTTGTGCTTCAAATAATTATGAATATTGTTTTCTCAACCAAACTTTGTACGCTTCTCGATACAAAATTTGCTCTGAAATTTTAGCTAGGAAATCAGTTTGAGTTGTCAACTCCAAGAACTTTTTCTCTGGGATATCGATTGAATATAATAAGTTCAAAAGTTTGTTTTCACCCATTTCCATTAGGGCTAAAACTTCATTTTCAATGAACATTAATATCTCGCTTTTCTCCAATTTCGTTTTTTCTAAAAAATCAGCTCCCAAAAGAGCGGTATTTAACTCCGTATAATTTTTTAAGTCAAACTCCACTTATACCGTAATAAAACCTAAAGTGGATGAATGAACCATAACCTCATCCGCATTTATGGTAAGTAAGGGAATGTTGTATTTATTCTCTATCATTCCTTGAATGAAAGAATTTGGTGTCGGCAAAATCCCCTCCCTATAATAAGTTGCAGCAATTAAATCTGCGTCAATTTTTTTTGCGAATTCTAGGAGTTCTTTCTCGTATGAATTTTTTTTAGGGAGAACAACTATTTCGTGTTTAATGTTTTGTTCTGTTAAATATCTTCTCGCTACAAGTTGATTAACCTTAACTTGCTTGTCTAGGTGGGCATCACCATCTTGATAACCAACCAAATGAATGGTAGAATCAAATTCTTTCGCTAATTCACTAGCAAAGCGTAATACCTGGATACTTTCTTTTGAGAAACTAAAGGGCATTACAATCGTGTCAAATTCACTCTCGGAACTTTTCTTTTGTGAAATGAATACGGGAACGTGAGAATTTTGGACAACTTTTTCAGCATGACTACCAAAAATTTTCTGAATTCCTGTAGCACCGTGCGTACCCATAAAAATCATGGAACCATGAATCAAACTGCCAGCTTTCGCCAAATCATCGTAAATGTCACCAACAATTACTTTAGTAATCGTTCTTTCCTTGTTTTTTTGCGTCAAATCATCGACAAGTCCCTCCATTTTTAACTCTGCTAGCGTTTTGTCGTGTTGGTTTTTTGCGACATGTAACACGTAAATTGAACGACCTGTTCTATTGGCGATGTCATATGCTATTTTCAAAGCGTTCAAAGATACCGTACTGAAATCCATTGGAACAATGTAAAATGCTGGAAATACTCTCATACAATTGGTTTTTAATTGTTTAACATAACTAGTGGATTCCTCCGCCTTGTTCAAAATTTTTCTCAGATACCATGAAACTCAATTCACCTGCTGCGCTTTCTGCCATCAAAATCATCCCTTGAGATTCAATTCCGCGAATCTTTCTAGGTGCAAGGTTCATTAATATTTGAACCGTTTTTCCGATAATGTCATCTGGTTTGTAGTGTTCTGCTATCCCCGAAACAACTGTTCTCGTATCAATTCCTGTATCCACGATTAATTTAAGCAATTTATCTGCTTTTTCCACTTTTTCAGCAGAAATAATTTTTCCAAGTCGAATATCCATTTTAGAAAAATCATCAAAAGACGTTTCATCTTTTTGGGGATCAAAATCTGATGAAGGTTCTTCCGCATGCAATTTTGAAACTTCTTCTTCTACCAAAGAATCTTCAATTTTTGGAAAAAGTATGGTTGGAGAATTAGTTTGATGTCCAGCTTCAAGCAATTCATCGCTTCCTGCCAATTTCCAATCGTTGGTTTTGAAATCTAAAAAATCAGCTAATTTATTGGCCGTCGCAGGCAAAAATGGTTGCAAAACAATACTTAAGTTGGCGGTAATTTGCAAGGCCAAATTCATTATTGTCATCACTCTGACCTCATCCGTTTTTATTAATTTCCAAGGCTCTGTTTCTGCTAGGAATTTATTTCCTATTCGGGCCAAATTCATGGCCTCAGCTTGTGCATCACGCAATTTATAGGCGTATACTAAATCTTCAATTTTTTTACAGGAGGCTTTAACGTCAGCAAGCATATTATTATCTTCATCCGTCAAATTTCCCAATTGTGGAACTTTACCGTCGTAGTATTTTTGCGTTAATACCAAAGCTCTGTTTACGAAGTTTCCGAGAATATCTGCCAACTCCGAATTTACCCTTTGCTGGTATTCTTTCCATGTAAATTCTGAATCCCTATTTTCTGGCGCAATGGAGGTCAATACATACTTTAGTTCATCTATCTTATAAGGATGATTTTCAATATATTCATGTAACCAAACTGCCCAATTCCTTGAAGTACTAAATTTGTCTCCTTCAAGGTTTAAAAATTCGTAAGCTGGAACATTATCAGGCAAAATTAAATCACCATGATCCTTCAATAGAATTGGAAAAATAATAGCGTGAAAAACAATGTTGTCCTTGCCAATAAAGTGAACTAATTTTCGATCACCTGTCCAATATTCCTCCCACTTTTTATTGTTGTCTAGCGCCCATTGTTTTGTTGCAGAAATATATCCAATTGGAGCATCCAACCAAACATACAAAACTTTTCCATCGGCTCCCGGCAAAGGAACTTTTACACCCCAATCCAAATCCCGTGTCATGGCTCTTGGTCGAAGTCCACCATCAATCCAGGACATACATTGACCTATGACTTGATTTTTCCATGCTTTGGGATCGTGTTGCTGAACGCCATCTAAAACACCATTCTGTATCCATTCTTTCAACCATGTTTCATGTTGCTCCATCGGCAAATACCAATGAGAGGTGCTTCTCATAACTGGAGATTTTCCGCTTAATGTAGATTTCGGATTAATGAGCTCTGTTGGACTTAAAGCACTCCCGCATTTTTCGCACTGGTCGCCATAAGCGCTCGGATTTTGACACTTTGGGCATTCGCCAGTGATATAACGATCCGCTAAAAATTGACTGTATTCTTCGTCGTAATATTGTTCCGATGTTTCTTCTATAAATCTTCCTTTATCATGCAGTACCTTGAAAAATTCTTGACTCGTTCTGTGGTGTAATTCAGACGATGTTCGGTGAAAAATATCAAATGAAATATCGAAATCTTTAAAAGATTGACTTATTAAAGCATTGTATTTGTCAACTATTTCTTGAGGCGAAACGCCTTCTTTTTTTGCCCGAAGAGTGATAGCAGCGCCGTGTTCATCGCTTCCGCAGATAAAGGCAACATCGTGTCCCTTCATTCTTAAGAACCGTACAAATATATCGGATGGCAAATAAACACCCGCAACGTGTCCTAAATGAAGGGGGCCGTTTGCATAGGGTAAGGCTGCTGTAACTGTATACTTTGCTAAACTCATTTTTCAGGTTGACTTTTAATAATGCTACAAAGATAAGCACTTCGTTTTGTTAATTTCATTTTCACTTGTCATTCTCCTATTAATAAAATACTTCAGAAGCTTGAATCCATAGACATATTGGCGGGCAAAATCGTTTTTTTCAATCGTGAATAAATCATGATAATTATCATATTTTGATTTGTAAATAATCATATTTATCACTTTAAAAATTCTTTTTCTTTGTAAGAAATCATTTATTATGAAAGTAAATATGGGTAAAATGGACCGCATTGTTAGATTAATTCTAGGCTTTGTTGGTTTGTTAGCAGTTATTCTTGGGGATTTAGGTAATCCTTGGCAATTGATCATTTTGGTGTTAAGTGTAGTTTTCATCGCAACTTCATCAATAAGTTTTTGTCCTTTGTACACGTTGTTTGGACTTAGAACCAATAAAAAGGACTAATTGGTATAGAAATGTCCAATGGATTCGAAAATAAAATACTATTTACAAATTGCAGATAGCGCTCTCATCTATGGATATAGATTGAGGGAGCTATCTTTGTTTAATACCCCATTTTTAACCTCCCTTTCTCAAAGTGATTTGACAAATCAGCTTTTAAACATTGCTGACACAACCTACAAGGAGGTAAATGGACTTTATAAAAAACTGCAAGCACAACCTTTTCTAATTGTAAGAAAGAATCCTGAGGAATATTTCAATGCCATTTTGTTTGAACTTGAAAATGAAGATGAACTTTTTGTCATCGTTAGACAATTCTTGGTAGACACTTTTCACTCTCTCTTTTACCAAGAATTAATGAAAAGTAAAGATCAATTTTTAAGCAACCTAGCGAAAGAAAAAGTTGAATTATTCAAAAGTCAAGTCGAAAAAAGCAGATTGTGGTTTAAGGAATTAAAATTCTTAGATCTGGAAAAATACAAACAAGTTCAAAAAAACCTCAACGTACTTTGGGAATATAGTGCTGATTTTTTTCAAGCTTCAACAGCTGATTTAATTATGCTTTCTAAAGAATTTGGTGTGGATTTACACAAAATTCAACTGAAATGGAAAATCGCGATGGAAAAGGCAATTTTAGAAGAAGGATTCAATTTACCTACTAAAAACGGGACCTTGATTGGCGGAAAAGAAGGCAGACACAGTAAAAGTTTTCACTCCATCTTGAAAAGCCTGAAAACAAGCGAATTGCGTTTTCGTTAGTGTATTCCGGCAATTTTCCTCAAGCCAACTTCATCTAAAATTTGAAGTTTTCTGACGTGAATATCGATGATTCCGTCGTCTTTAAACTCTTTGAGTAATCGAATAAGTGTTTCGGTGGCCGTTCCAACAAAATTTGCCATGTCCTCACGAGACAAATTTATTTCCTCTCCGGCGTAAATATCTTCTAATAAAACAAGTGAAAATGCCAATCGCTCCCGAACGGATTTTTGTGCCATATTGGTAAGAGCCAATGCTCTATCGCTAAGTTCTTTGGACAACTCTTTCATGACTCCATTGCGCAGAATTGGGTTGGTGTCAATCATATTTAGAAAATCATCTTTTGAAATGAAACAGATATTGGATTCCTCTAATGTTTCCGCTGACATAGAATAGGGTTCCCCGCCAAACATTGAACGAAAGCCAACCACTTCTCCTTCTTTAGCTATGTGAATGATGTGCTCCTTGCCGCCATCTCCTCGGGTATATATTTTTACTTTGCCTTTGTTCAAGCAGTAAACACCCCTCGGAAAGCTTCCATCTAAAAATAAAGATTGGTTTTTTTTATAATAAGAACATGTTTTGTGTGCGTTCAAATGTTCCGTGTCATTATCGCAGAAATTTGCAAATAACGAGTCCCTTCTCACCAGGCATGTACTACACGTAACATTTTTATAAGATTTGTCAAGCATTAAACGTCCCTTTTGGCTTCCTAACAAAATTACCAAATATATATGATTGTTAAAGCTGATGCAAGTCATTTTTTTTACTGACTACCTGAAATAACTTTGTAAACAAAATATTTTGATGGAAAATCTTCTAATAGCCAAATACAACAAGCCCGGACCGAGATATACTTCCTATCCCACGGTGCCTTTTTGGAAAGATGAACCATTGAACCTAAAAGATTGGAGCGCCTCGCTTAGAAAAAACCAAACGGATTTCCAGACCAAAAATCTTAGTTTGTACATTCATTTACCCTTTTGTGAGAGTTTATGCACTTTTTGTGGCTGTCACAAACGAATTACAAAAAACCACAAAGTGGAGGATCCTTACCTTGATTCCGTTAAAAAAGAATGGGAATTGTACCAACAACAATTACCATTTAGTCCGGTCATTAAGGAACTTCATTTTGGAGGGGGTACACCGACATTTTTCCCTGCGGATAAATTGGTTCAACTTCTTCAATCCATCTTCAATCAAACCGCCGTTGACCCTTCTGAAATAGAGCTGAGTTTTGAAGCGCATCCGAACAATACGACCTCTGATCATTTGACTAAATTATATGATTTTGGTTTTCGACGATTGAGTCTTGGAATTCAGGATTATAGCCCAACCGTGCAGAAAGCTATACACCGCATTCAAACTTTTGACCAAGTAAAGTCAGTGCACGACGAGGCCCGAAGTTTGGGTTATAAATCCATATCACATGATTTAGTATTTGGCTTGCCAAAACAAACACTAGAAGATATTGAATCGACAGTTGCTAAAACACTAGAGCTTCAACCCGATCGAATTTCGCTTTACAGTTATGCGCATGTTCCTTGGATAAAAGGAAATGGACAACGAGGCTTTGACGAATCAGACTTGCCCGATGGGGAGGAAAAACGTAAGTTGTATGAAACTGCCAAAGAACACTTGCTTCTGGCGGGCTATTTAGAAGTTGGGATGGATCATTTTGCAAAACCGGAAGACGATTTAGCCATCGCTTTTAACAACAAAACCTTGCATCGAAATTTTATGGGGTACACGACAAAAAGTACCTCTATGATGATTGGTTTAGGAGCGTCTTCTATATCAGACAGTTGGTATGCATTTGCACAAAATGAAAAGTCAATTGAAAAATATCAAACATTAATTCAGGACGGAACTTTACCAATTTACCGTGGTCATTTATTGAGTGAAAATGATTTAACGATACGCCAATATATACTTGATCTAATGTGTAAGTTTGAGACAAGATTAAGTTCAAGTTCAACCCTTTCAACCGTGCATGCCTCGATAAAAACGAACCTTAAGGAAATGGTAGATGATGGTTTAGTGCAAATTGACGGAGAAATCATTAAAGTTACTTCAAAAGGAGTACCCTTTGTTCGAAATGTCTGCATGGCCTTTGATCAAAATTTGGTTTCAAACACTTCTACAGAACGACTTTTTTCAAAAACAATATGAGCAATAATACTTGCTATCATTGTGGTGACACGGTTATTGGAAATCCAATAGTTTATCAAGAGAAAGAGTTTTGCTGCACGGGCTGTAAAGGAGTTTTTCAACTATTGAGTGAAAACAATTTAGGCAACTTTTACTCCATGGAAAGCAAGCCGGGCACGAAACCTAGCGCCCAAAATTTGCACAAATATAATTTTTTGGATGTCGAAACAATTCGTAAAAAATTCATTGAATTTGAGGATGGAGAATTGACTCGAGTTAATCTTCATTTACCCACTATTCACTGCTCTTCTTGCATCTACCTTCTCGAAAATATATCCAAAATAGAACCTGAAATAATAAGTTGCCAAGTTAATTTTGCGAAACGAGAGGCAAGCCTTGTTTTTCGTGGTACAAAATTGCCACTTTCAAAACTTGCTCATTTATTGGATAAAATTGGGTATGCCCCTAATTTCGGTTCAAGAGGCAATTCGGACAGGAAGGAAGACAAACAATATTTATACAAACTTGGAATTGCTGGTTTTGCATTTGGAAGTATTATGCTTTGGAGTTTCCCAGAGTATTTGGGTATAAAAAGCGATTTTGATGATTTCAGAAATTTCACTTCTTATCTGTCCTTTGCGATTTCCTTACCCGTTTTATTTTACTCAGCAAGAGATTATTTTGTTTCGGCATTCAAAGCGATTCGTTATAAAAGTTTGAATTTAGACGTGCCCATAACTATTGGCATACTTGCGCTATACGGACAAAGTGTTTTCTCCATATTTAACGGGGATGGGCCAGGTTATATGGATTCGTTTGCTGGATTTATCTTTTTCCTTTTAATTGGAAAATGGTTTCAAAGTAAAACCTATCGAATGCTTTCCTTTGAAAGGGACTATAATTCCTATTTTCCATTGGCCATAACTCGGATTTCCGAACAAAACGAAGAAATTATTGAAATCGACCAATTAAAAGAAGGAGATAAAATTGCCTTACGGAACGATGAAGTTCTGCCTTGCGATTCTATTTTAATGTCTGACCAAGCTAAAATAGATTACTCCTTTGTGACAGGAGAATCAAATCTAATTTCTAAAAAAAAGGGAGACTTTATTTATGCCGGTGGAAGATTAGATGGGTATAGAATTGAATTAATCGTTGAAAAAGAAAGTAGCAGAGGTCAATTGACTAGAATGTGGAATGAGATCAAAACGGATAAAAAAGACGTCTCTGGAATTCAATTTCAAAGCAAATTATCCTTCTATTTTCTTTCGATATTGTTAGTCGTAGCATCGATTGCTGGAATTTCTTGGTTTTTTATTGATGCGTCACGAATTACCCAAATAGTAGTTTCTATTTTGATCGTTGCTTGTCCCTGTGCTTTAGCGCTGTCCGGACCGTTTACCTTTGGAAATATCATGCGTTTACTGGGCAGGAAAGGATTGTATTTGAAAAATGTGGAGGTCATAGAGCGAATAAACAAGATAACGGATATTGTATTTGATAAAACAGGCACCTTGACATACGGCACTGCCAATCACGTCCAATATTTAGGTGATGAAATGAGTTTAGAAGAAAAAAATGTAATCTTTTCCTTGGTGAACTCTTCGACACATCCTATTTCAAGAATGATTAGTAGTTATTTAAAAACCAAACATTCATTCATTTCTATTCCCTTGGAGCACTTTGAAGAAAAAAAGGGAAAAGGCATTTC
>JAHEMP010000192.1 GCA_024643585.1 Crocinitomicaceae bacterium
TAAACGTCTTAGATTTAAACTCAACAAATCTTTGATTATGGATAAGTATTTTCTACTCCCTTTTTTTAAAGAATAAGCATAGGTGTTATCGATATCAAAAGTTGGAATAATCTCTCCTTTTTGCAATTGATAATTTAGAGTTGAATTAATCTCTTTTTCAATTTGTGTAACTATCGCTTGTGCCCATCTGTCGCAAACACACTGCTCCAACCAACCATATTTGTATTGAAGACTAGATTCACCTTCAAAACGACCATGCTTGTCGACTTTTGTTTCAGCGTATTCTTCCATCCGAGATAATACGTAGAAAATTGAAGATAGTGGGTCGGCTATTTTATCAAATCCCAAACACTCAACATCCTTCCAGTTTTCCTTCGAAATTGTCTGCTTTGTGGTCTTATTTTCATTCAAAACCGAACCTAAATTCCAAGTTGAAAATGAAAATTTACTGGAATCCGATTTGTCAAATTCCTCTTTAGAATCAGTAATATTATATTCAATTCCACGCAATCGAAATATAAAATCAAGCGTATAGATCCACCTTTCATTTATATTTGGAACGAATATTAGCATTACAAGAAGTTCACGATTTGTCGACAGATAAATTCAGCAGCTTTTCCGTCTCCATAAAAATTTGGATAGGAAAATCCTTGTGCAGAATCAAAATGATCAAATGCCGATAAAATTCTTTCTTCGTCGTGATCTGCCAAAATTGCATTGCCATTTTCAACTATTTCGACCCATTCTGTTTGCGGTCGCAAAATAATACAAGGTTTTTGGAAGAAAAAAGACTCTTTTTGAAGACCTCCGCTATCTGTGATAATCATTTTTGAGTTCTTCTCCAACGCGATAATATCCAAAAATCCAGCAGGATCAATAATTTTAACTCCAGGTTTTTTTGAAATCTTTTCCTTTAATTCATTTGATAACAATTCATCCATTTGCTTTTTCGTCCTTGGATGCAGAGGCAAAACAATTGAGAGTCCTGACTTTTCGTGAATCGTCAATAACGCGCGAAAAATGGCGTTTAAATTTTCTTCAACATCCGTATTTGCATCTCGATGAATCGTACACAAAATAAATTCATTTTCAATAACATCTATGTCAGATAATATAGTCGATTTTTCCTTCGAAACTTTTGAAAAATATAAACTATTATCGTACATGACATCGCCACAATGCACTACTAGGGGATTGTCGGGACTAATATCTGTCGGCATCTCTAGACCAAACCCTTCGTTTTTTAAGTTTTGAAGTCCTGTTATTGTCGGAGTAAACAACATCGTTGACATATGATCACAAGCTATTCTATTTACCTCCTCAGGCATACGTTTGTTAAAACTTCTCAAACCTGCCTCCACATGGATTACTGGGATGTGAATTTTTGAAGCGGCCAAAGCGCCTGCAATTGTCGAATTTGTGTCTCCGTAAACCAAAACAGCAGTTGGGTTTTCATCTTGAAAGATTTTCTCCAATCCTTCGAGCATTTTGGCTGTCTGAGCACCATGACCACCTGAACCCACATTTAAATTGTATTTCGGTCGAGGTATGCCCATCTCATTGAAAAATATGTCGGACATGTTTTCATCATAATGCTGTCCTGTGTGAACAATAATTTCTTCTAATTCAGTCGAAAACACCGTACTTATCGCTCTTGAAATAGCTGAAGATTTAATAATTTGTGGTCTGGCACCTACAATCGTAATGATTTTTTTCATTCTTAAAACGCGATACTTTTATCCGCGAGGCTAAGATAACCATTATCAGTAAATATGAGATGATCGAGTACCTCGATACCTATCATTTGGCCAAATTCTTTGAAATTTTTAGTCAATTTAATATCCTGGGGACTTGCTTCCAAATTTCCACTTGGATGATTATGCGCCAAAATCATAGCAGATGCTTGATGAAGGATAGCAGACTTAAAAATGATCTTACCATCGGCAATGGTACCCGAAACTCCACCTTTTGATATTTGCTCGTATTTCAGCACATTGTTGTTTCGGTCGAGCATGACCACGTAAAATTCTTCGTGCAACAAATCCAGAAAAAGGGGTTTTAATAAATGATAAACATCTTCTGATGATTTTATTTTTGTTTTCTCTATTCTGTCGGTATCTTTTCGTCGCCTACCCAATTCAAGTGCTGCCATTAAGGTCAGTGCCTTCGCTTCCCCCATCCCTTTGTGCACAGTCAATTCTTTCACGCCAAGTTTTCCTAGTTGATGCAAATCATTTTGATGTGAAAATAAAATTTCTTGTGCCAATTCCACAGCTGACTTGTTTCGAGAACCCGATCCTAGCAAAATGGCAATTATTTCAGCATTGGATAGAGCATTTTTGCCTTTTAACAGCATCTTTTCTCTGGGTCTGTCGTCCTCCGCCCAGCTCTTAATCGTAGTGCTTGTATTCATAGTAATAGATTCGTGTTACTTTCTAATTTACAAATAAATAACGCTTAATAAATTTTATTGCAGCAAATATTTAACTCAAAACACTCAAAAATGTAACATAACACTTGGCGTATGCGTACTATTGCACAACAATTTATATGGTATGATTATTGAGTAAGTCGAGCCGTATAATGTTCGTATCAATTTGAAGCAGACCCATTAATGAAAATAAGAATGACAAAATACATACTCTTAGCCTTTGGTATTGGTTTAACAACTATAGCTTGTAGCCAAAAAACACCTATGAATGTTGTTAAAACAGAAAAAGGACAAGATAAAATTTCACACAAACAAGACAATTTCAATTTGAGTGACTTTTTGTCTGAAAATCCATTTCTCACAGCTAAGGTTAATGAAATATACGACCAAATTGACGATACTGCGAGAGTCGCGCAAGTCATCATGCCAGCCATAGGAAAATTTGGAGATGACGAACAAACCATTACTAATCTAGTTTCCTCTCGAAAAATAGGCGGACTCTTATTATTGAACGGAACCAAAGACCAATGTATGTCATGGGTAGCAAAATTCGATGGTATAAATGCTGAAAAAAAATCACTACCGTTTTTATACAGTGCCGATGCGGAGCCGACTCTTTTTAATAGAAAAATAAGCGGAACTGCCTTAGTCAAAAAAGCGGGCGAAATAAATTCAATCGCTGAAGTAAATCAAACAGCCGAAATTATATCCTCTGAGCTAAAAGAAATAGGCATTAACTACAATTTTTCTCCAG
Organism: Crocinitomicaceae bacterium; assembly: GCA_024643585.1. Lineage (GTDB taxonomy): Bacteria > Bacteroidota > Bacteroidia > Flavobacteriales_D > Crocinitomicaceae > UBA2040. Next base: position 3,186 of record JAHEMP010000192.1, read on the forward strand.
TGGTGGATATGTCCAAAAACTCAACAGTTGGGTATCGAGGTTTTGGGAAAAATCCAGCTAATATTATTCCATGGTCAAATGCGTTTATCCAGACATCTCAAAAAATGGAAATTATTGCTACTGCCAAGCATTTCCCAGGTCATGGATTGGTTTCAGGTGACACTCATAAATCGTTGCAAGTTATTGATGGAGAATTACAAGAAGTTTCCATTTATCCAGAATTGATTAGAGAAGGTGTTCTATCCATTATGGTCGGACATTTAGCTGTTCAAAACAATAAGAATTACAGCACGGATGGATTGCCTGCAACTATTTCAAATAAAATTGTGACAAACTTACTTAAAGATAGCCTTCATTTTAAAGGATTAATAGTTACAGACGCCATGAACATGGGTGGTGTAACAAACTTCAAATCCGCTGAGCTAAAATCCATAGAAGCAGGATGTGACATTACTTTGATGCCACAGAACACGGCAAAGGCCTTTTCCGAGATTTATTCAAAATATAAATCCGATGACGAGTTTAAAATTCGCATTGAGGAGTCGGCTAAAAAAGTAATTCGTATGAAAGTATGTTTGGGACTTCTTTAAGGAAGAATTTCAATGCAACTCGCTAATTTTTTTGCTTGTTCTACTAAATTTTCAACCGTACTTGTTCCATAGGCCAAAGCAACCCCCATTCTTCTGTAGGGTCTTGCGGTTGGTTTAGCAAACCATCTAAAATCTTGTTTTTCCTCTGCGTGAATGTGCTCTGCTCCTGAAAAAGACGGCCAAGTTAGAATTTCTCTGTCCGATAATACAACTGCGCTAGCGCCATTTCTTTCCAATACAATTTCGGCCACCGGAATTCCTAATATGGAACGTGCGTGCAATTCAAACTCATTTAAATTCTGAGTTCCTGCCAAGGTTACCATGCCCGTATCATGCGGACGAGGAGAAAGTTCGGAAAAAATCGCTCCGTCTTTTGTAATAAAGAATTCCACCCCCCAAATTCCTGATCCTCCTAAAGCTTTTGTAACATCCGCTGCCATTTGTTGAGCCTCTTTAAGATGTTCAGGGGCCATATTCATGGGTTGCCAACTTTCTTGGTAATCCCCTCTTTCCTGTCTATGTCCTATCGGTGGACAGAATAAGGTTTTACCATTTTTTTGTGTCAACGTAAGTAAAGTAATTTCATACTCAAAATCGATAAATCCTTCTACAATTACTTCCATTTTGTCGCCACGAGAACCTTTCATTGCGTAATCCCAAGCTTTTTGTATGTCCTCTGTGTTTTTTATTACAGATTGGCCTTTTCCTGAGCTAGACATTAGCGGTTTAACAACGCATGGCATTCCAGTAAATTCGACTCCCACTTTCAATTCTTCAAATGAACTAGCATAGCGATACGGGGCCGTTTTCACACCAACTTCAATGGCGGCAAGGTCACGGATAGCTTTCCTGTCCATGGTATAATTCGCGGCCTTCGCACAAGGAACCACTTGAATGCCTCCCTTTTCGTATTCATACAAACGTTCCGTTCGAATTGCTTCAATTTCGGGAACAATAATATCGGGTTGGTGTTTCGCTACAATTCTATCTAAAGCATCGCCATTCAACATGTCAATTACCTCTCTATCATTGGCAACTTGCATAGCTGGAGCATTGTCATAACTGTCAACAGCAATAATATTCTGACCCAATCTTTGAAGGGCAATTACAAGTTCCTTTCCTAATTCTCCGGAACCTAAAAGCATGATT
>JAHEMP010000193.1 GCA_024643585.1 Crocinitomicaceae bacterium
TGTAACTTGCATGTCACAAACATTTAACTCAGGAGACATGCAATTTTTCATCGATACAGCCAATTTAGCCGAAATTAAAGAAGCTAATGATATGGGGATTTTAGATGGCGTTACAACCAATCCTTCACTTATGGCAAAAGAAGGAATTTTTGGAGATCAAGCTGTTTTCAAACACTATGTTGACATTTGCAATATAGTTGATGGACCTGTTAGCGCAGAAGTTATTGCAACGGATTACAAGGGCATTGTTCGTGAAGGTGAGTTTTTGGCTTCCCTTCATAAGAACGTAGTTGTCAAAGTACCTATGATCCCTGAAGGAATAAAAGCAATAAAGTACTTTTCAGAAAAAGGAATAGACACCAATTGCACCTTAGTTTTCTCTGCTGGGCAAGCAATTTTAGCCGCCAAAGCCGGAGCTACTTACCTCTCTCCCTTTCTAGGAAGATTAGACGATATATCATCCGACGGACTTGATTTAATAGCTCAAATTCGATTGATTTACGACAATTATGCCTTTGATACGCAAATTCTAGCGGCAAGTGTTAGACATCCTATGCACATCGTTCGATGCGCTGAGATTGGCGCTGATGTTATGACGGCTCCTTTAAAAGCTATTCAAGCATTAGCAAAGCATCCCTTGACTGATTCTGGATTGGCTCAATTTTTAAAGGATCACGCCTCTGGTAAATAGATGCGCATTTAATACGAAGGTTAAAATCGTAACTAGTAATTGCTTTTACTTTTCTCGGAGTTGGATAAACTCTTGAATTTTCTCGTTTTCAATGAGCACAGTAAGATTGTAATAGGCAAGTTTCCATTCGCCACGCTCATATACCATGATTCCTGAACCCCGACAATCTTTCATCCACGTATCAAGATTTTCGTCAAACCAGGCCATTTTTTTATTTTTTGAAAAAACCCAAGACCGATCTATTACTTTAAAATCCCATGCTTTGCCTTTGTCAAAATAGGGTTTGCTAAATTCTGCAAACTCCATTTTATTCCACCTTTCTCCTGGGGCTGTTCCTAGAAAAACAAATTGATCATTCATTAATCCAAAATAAGAATCAAAATCCGCTTTTGATGCCGCAAGATGCCAATTGTCAACAATTGTATCTAATTCTGCCTTGTCAATTGACGGTTCGGGTGAAACGAATGAAAAAAGAAAAAAAATAAGGATGAAGTACAAACGCATAAAAAAACCGCCCTGATATTTCAGGACGGTTAAATATAATTGAATTTTTTCTTAATTCATTTTGGATTTTTCTAAAGTTATACACGCCTTAACAGCATTGTAAACATTTACTACTGATCCTGTTGTACTTAAGGTTCCAAAGTCTACCATAGTATCTTCGGTTCCTGGCTGAATTTCCATTGTTCCTTTGTATGATTTACCAGTCGTCAAAATAATATTCTTGATTTCTGCCATAGTCAAAGAAGGGAAATAGGATTTCAAAAGAGCAGCTACACCGCTGACCATTGGAGCAGCCATTGAAGTACCTTGTAATTTCATATAATCACTTTGAGGTACGGTATTCCAAATTTCGTGACCCGGTGCAAAAATATCCACTTTTGTAGCTGAGTAGTTTGAAAAATCAGCGGCCAATTCTTTTTTAGCGATTCGCGTAGATGCTCCTATTGTTAAAAACATTTCATTTGGTGCATTTTGAAAAGAGTATTGATTTGTTGGGTAGTTATTAGCTACATCCAAATTTGAACCGTCATTTCCTGCAGCGTGTACTAACAAAACACCCTTAGACGCGGCGTAATTGAATGCTTCTGCAACTTCTTTTTGATGAGGAGAATATGCTTTTCCAAAAGACATATTGATAACTTTTGCACCGTTGTCAACAGCATATCGAACAGCCAAGGCAATGTCTTTATCTGCTTCGTCACCATTAGGAACAGCTCTTAAAGACATTATCAGAACGTTTTCAGCAACACCATCGTATCCGATTTTATTTTTTCTGCCTGCAGCAATTATTCCACTAACGTGAGTACCATGCAAAGCATCAGGACCTTCTACATCAGAATTTCCATACTTACGGTCAGTAAAATCATCTGGATTGTCTCCAATAAATGATCTTTCGTCATAATCAACATTCAAATGAAAATTTAACATATCATTCAATTGATTCTTTTGTTTTTCAACAGTTTCCAATGTTAAATCACCCTTTGCGATTGCCATTGCAGTTTGCTTCATTTGTTGATCAGCTTGTTCAGTTGGATTCCATTTCTCCAAATCTTTAACAGTATAATCTTTTTTACCAAGCTTTTCACCAACTTGGATTGGAACTTGTTCTATAATCTTAGGTAACATTTCCATATAACCTACATACTGAGTATACATGGCAATTTCAGCTTCGACCTCCTTTTTAACCTCTTGGTATAATGCGAAATCAGCTTGCTCATCTTGTGAAATTGAACTTTCGTCTCTCCCATCAAACTTTTTACCAAGCTTTCTATAAATTCTGGTTTTTTCCAAATTAGCGCCATTCACATTCTCACCAGATGTATTTCCCAAGTAGTTCCAACCGTGGATATCATCAATATACCCATTGTTATCGTCATCAATTCCATTACCAGCTATCTCTTTGGAATTGGTCCAAATTTTACCTTGAAGATCTTCGTGCTCAATATCGACACCTGAATCAATTACAGCTACAATAACGGTTTCTGATTTTCTTTTCTTAAGTTTTTTGTACGCTTTTTCAGTTTGCATTCCTGCTTTACCTTTGTTGTACCAGTTTTCTGTTTCAGAAGTAGCTTGCGCAAAAGTCACATGTCCGAAAGCAATTGCCACGGCAACTAAAATTGTTTTTTTAATCATTTGAATATTTTTGAATCGTAAAAATTGATAATTTTCAATAACTGACCAACTAAATTACCATTTTTTGGCGTATGTTTATTGTAAATACTTTAAAGAAACATAAAATGTTAAAATTTTCCTTTACCCTCCTAATTCATTTTCTTCTTCTTGGAATATATTCAGTGGCCTTTTCTCAAGGTTTCGGGTTTCAAAAAGTATTAAAAGAGAATCCAAATCAGTCGTCTACCTTTTGTATAGACAACAACACTGAAAATGTTCTGCTTTTAAATCGAGAAAAGGTACAAATAAAATATTCTACTAAAAATTGGTTGTTCATCACGACAACACCAGCTTGGCTACAATCTAAAATTGATGATTCTAGTTTAAAATCCTTTTATTTCGAGCACGCTCCTCCCAAGTTGTTAAATGATTCCTCTAGAAATACCCATTTTGTCAATCAAGTGCATCAAGGATTGGGAGGTTTGTCTCAAGGATTTACGGGTAAAAATGTTATAGTAGGAGTTGTGGATACTGGAATTGATTATACCCACCCAGATTTTATAGACTCCAATGGTCAAACACGTATCCTTCGTTATTGGGATCACTCTATGACTGGACCAAATTCTCCTCAACCCTATAACTACGGTCAAGAATGGGATAGCACAGATATTAACAATGGAGGTATTACTAGCATGGATAATGACGCCCACGGAACAACTGTTGCAGGTGCGGCTGTTGCCAATGGAAGAGCAAATGGACAAAATAAAGGAATGGCTCCAGATGCCAATATAGTAGTCGTTGAAACCAATTTCAATTTACCGAATTGGACACTAACAATTGCTGATGCTTGTGACTATATTTTTAAAGTGGCGGACGAATACAATATGCCTGCTGTTGTTAATCTTTCTTTGGGTTCTTATTTAGGGAGTCATGATGGGAATGATCCTGCATCCGAAATAATGGAACAAATGATGGAAAATCAACCTGGAAGATTGATAATATCTGCAGCAGGAAATTCGGGTGCTTGGGGGAAATACCATTGCCATGGCAATGCAACGGCCGACACAACTTTTGTTTGGTTCAAAAACAATCCTACAGGTCAGTTAGGCAATAACACAATTTACTTTGACTTTTGGACAGATACTGCAACAGCCAATACTATTGATTTCGCTTTTCAATCAGATTTGCCTGCTCCCTCCTATGGATATAGAGGAAGAACTAATTTCAGATCCTTAAACTCAAATTTGGCCGTTTCACCTTTAATTGACACACTTTATTCCCTCTCTGGAAATAGATTAGCCATTGTTGAAACCTACCGGGAAATTGAAGGCCCTAATTTTCATATGGAAGTTTTTTTCTCAGTTGTAGACTCGGTTAGTAATTTATACCGTCTAATGACCAAAGGGTCGGGAGAATATGATTTATGGAGTGGATTGACGATTGGCTTGAATGAAATTGTGTCAACCATTCCAAGCCCAGGTATAATGCCATCCATTATTCATTATCAATTGCCCGATGAAGAGCAAACCGTTGTTTCAAGTTGGAATTGCTCAGAAAAAGTAATTTCCGTTGGAAATATTAGAAACAGAGCGCATCACATCGATAAAAATGGGAATTTATATACGCCATTTCCATCCTCTGTCGGTCAAATAAGTCCAAATTCTTCAAGAGGACCCAACAGAGCCGGAGCAACCAAGCCTGACATCGCAGCTTCGGGAGACGTTTCACTTTCGGCTGCACCCATGTGGTTATTAAATAATTCTGCCTATAATGCAGTCATCGATTCAGGAGGTTGGCACGCTAGAAACGGTGGGACCAGCATGGCTTCGCCTGTTGTAGCGGGCATCGCAGCACTTTATCTTGAGAAATGTCGTTATGGAACCTATTCAAGTTTTAAGCAGTTATTGACCTCAACAGCATTTACAGACGGTTTTACAGGCTCTGTGCCAAACAATACTTATGGCTATGGCAAAGTTCATGGACTGAATTTAATTTTGACGACTAGTGAGGAGCCAACACCTGTAATAACACAATCCTTTAATTTACTAACATCTAGTCCCGCTATAAACTATCAATGGGTAAAAAATGGAAATGATTTGCTCAATCAAACAAA
>JAHEMP010000015.1 GCA_024643585.1 Crocinitomicaceae bacterium
TGGCAAGAATACATAATGAACGATAGCATAGAAATGAGTAGGTGCATTGAAAAAGTCATAATCTAAATTAGAAAACTCTGAACAACATATATTTTCTTTAACTAGTTTTAAGAAAAAATATTGAACTAGTCGACCATAAAAAATTCGCAAATGGAGCAGAAAAAAGACCATCTTGAAAAATTAAGTTTGTTAACTGAGCTAATCAAATTGGCAAAAGTCGACCAAAATCTTCGTGATAGCGAGTATGAGTTTCTTGCTGCAATAGCAAACCAAATTGGAGTTTCCAAAGAAGATTTTGAAAGTCTTTTCGAAAAATACATTGAATTTCAACCACCTCTTTTTGAATTTGATAGAATTGTGCAATTACAACGACTTGTGCTTTTAATGAATGTAGACCGGACAGTTGATTCCAAACAATTAAATCTAATCAAAGATTTGGGCATTAGAATGGGACTAAACCCATCTGCTGTGGCAGAAGTCCTAAGAATTATGACCAATTACACCAATAGTATGTTGCCGCCGGAAAAGTTAATTTCTATTTTTAAGACATTCCATAATTAAGATAAACTTCGAATTAATTTGGAGAAGAAGATAGATTTCGAAATTTTATTCTAAGTCAAATTATTGACGATGAATATTTTATAGAAATCGATCGAGATCGTTTTTCGCTGGAACAACGCAATACCCGTTACTAATTTCATGCCTTCTCTTCGCTATGAGGTCGTATATAAAATCCCTCAAAAACTGAGGAATAATCCAAAAATATTGAAAAAGTGAAATAGGGAATTTAAGGTTTCTTGAAATTCTTAATCCCGCGTCTGATTTAGCATGTAAAGTTCCATCTTCAAAGTAATAAACAGTGCTTAAATCCGGTGCCGGCCAATGGTTGTTTTGAAATAAATCGGTTGTAAAATCGGACTGAATAGGAGAAAAGTAAATGCTCTTGTCTTTTTGATATTTTAAAACAAACTGCACAGAATGGTTGCAAAAACCACAGTCACCGTCGTAGAAAATAATTTTATCGGGTGTTTTTTTCACTTAACAAAGATAAGTAAATCCTCCCCCTTAGTCCCCCTCCGAAGGGGGGAAAATTAAACTTAATCAGTATATTTGCCAAAAATTTAGAAAATGAAAAACGTAGCTGTAATCGGTGCGGGGACCATGGGAAATGGAATTGCTCACACTTTCGCACAATTTGGATATAAAGTGAGTTTGATAGATGTTCAACAAGCATCTTTAGACAAAGGAATGGCAACTATCGCTAAAAACTTGGATCGACAAGTAGCAAAAGAATTGATTACTGAATCTCAAAAAGCGGATACATTAGCGAATATTACCACTTTTACAGACATAGCGACTGGTGTGGTTGGTGTAGAATTAGTGGTTGAGGCTGCAACAGAAAATGTGGATCTGAAATTGCAAATTTTTAAAAATTTGAGCGAAGCAACTCCCGAAAATGTAATATTAGCGACAAACACATCTTCCATTTCAATAACGAAGATTGCCGCTGTGACGAATCGTCCAGATAAAGTAATTGGAATGCACTTTATGAATCCAGTTCCTGTCATGAAACTGGTTGAAATAATTAGAGGCTATTCCACATCGGACCAAGTAACCAAAACAATAATGGACTTGTCCAAAAACTTAGCTAAAATTCCGGTAGAAGTTAATGATTACCCCGGTTTCGTTGCTAACAGAATTTTAATGCCAATGATCAATGAAGCAATATATACTTTGTATGAAGGTGTAGCAGGAGTTGAGGAAATTGACCAGGTTATGAAATTAGGAATGGCTCACCCAATGGGTCCATTGCAACTAGCCGATTTTATAGGGCTTGACGTTTGTTTGGCTATTCTACATGTACTTCACGATGGATTCGGAAATCCTAAATATGCGCCTTGTCCACTTTTGGTGAATATGGTTACTGCGGGTAAAAAAGGAGTTAAAACTGGAGAAGGTTTCTATTCTTGGGGACATGGAACTAAAGATTTGATAGTGGCTGATAACTTTAAAAAATAAAGCCAATTCATCAAAAATATATAGAGGGACTTGAATTTAAGTTCCTCTTTTTTTTGTTTTTAACATTTCAAACTTTAACCCAACTAACTGAAAAACAGGTGTAAGTCTAAAATTTCAGTCTTTTCGAATTTTGTTTTGTGATTATTTTTAGTCGAATCGAATATTATTTTACCTCTTCTTTCAAAAGCGGATAAATAAACCTTCCCTTACTTGTAGGCATATCCATCCCAAGAATCTGCGCAGTAGTTTCTGTAATATCTATTAACTCATATTCTTCACTTACTATCCTACCTTTTCTGAAATCAGGGCCAAGAGCAGTTAATGAAATATGTCGACAACAACTGCAGCCTCCACCGTGGGAAACAAAACCATCTTTATGACCGTCGCAATGACGCCCGTGATCATTGGTAATAAACAATGCTGTTTTATCTTTATAGATAGTATCGTTTTGAATCATTTTCCACAAAGCCATAGCTTGCTTATCTGTACTTTGAATTCCTTTTAAATACTTCTCCCAATTTCCAGCATGTCCTTGCACATCCACTTCTAACAGATTTATTAAAATCAACCTTGGATGAAAATTTTGCATTACACTATCGACAACTGTCATCGTATACGTATCGTTGCCATACCCAAATCCTTCTCCACTTGGGCCACACCAAGTGCGCGCGATATTGGTGTTCTCCCAGCCTTTGTACCTAGAATTAGCAAGGATATCTAGTTTTCCTTTGGACGTAATTACCCACGCGTCGTTGTAATTGCGTTTTTTGTCGCGCATGAAATATTGAAAAATACTTGGATATTTTGGAACCTCAAGTCCACTATTCTCAACTTTTTGATAGCGTCCAGTAGTGATAGAAGCATGACCAGCATTGGTGAATGTCGAACCATTATTATAAAAATGATCAAAGAAAGTTGCATTTGGCAATAGACTATCTCTAAAATTCGGAATATACTGCATATTCTCAGCACCAAATGTTTCTTTATATCTTGGTCCGTCAATCACTAAGATGATGACATTTTCGGCTTTGAAATTATACGAAAGTGCAAATACCTCGCTCTTTGTGCTTTTAGTCCCTAAGAATAATCCACCTATTGGAATGGCACCTGCCAAAGACAACGCGACAATTACAACAATCTTCATCATGGGCCGAAATTAAGGGAATTTCGGAAACTGTTGGAAATCTGGGTCTCTTTTCTCCAAAAAAGCGTGCTTACCTTCTTGTGCTTCCTCTGTTAAATAATACATTAAAGTTGCATCTCCAGCCAATTCCATCAATCCATGCTGACCATCAAGCTCAGCATTCAATGACCTTTTAATCATTCGTATGGCAAGAGGACTTCTTTTCATAATGGTTTTGCACCAATCAACTGTTGTGTTTTCCAATTCAGAGAGTGAAACTACTTTATTCACCATCCCCATTTGCTCCGCTTCTTTTGCTGAATATTGGTTGCAAAGGAACCAAATTTCACGAGCCTTTTTCTGACCCACATGGCGAGCTAAGTAAGAAGATCCGAACCCGCCATCAAAACTACCTACTTTTGGTCCTGTTTGACCAAATATAGCATTGTCAGATGCGATTGTTAAATCACAAACGACATGAAGAACGTGTCCACCACCAATTGCATAACCATTAACCATAGCAATGACTGGTTTTGGTAAAGATCGAAGCGCTTTGTGCAAATCCAAAACGTTTAACCTAGGAACACCGTTTTCAGAAATATAACCTCCAACACCTTTCACGTTTTGATCACCACCAGAACAAAAAGCTTTGTCGCCTGCTCCGGTTAAAACAACTACGCCAATATCATTTCTTTCACGGCAAATGTTCACCGCATCAAGCATTTCGAAATTCGTTTCAGGACGAAATGCATTGTATACTTTAGGTCGATTGATTGTAATTTTTGCTATTCCTTCGTAAAATTCAAAAAGGATGTCTTCGTATTTTTTAATGGTTACCCATGCTCTATTGGACATATTCTATTTTTTTTCAATTCAAAGTTAATGATTCAAGAAGAATACACTCGGAAAACCCTAAGGATTTTGTCATTTAAAAGTATGATTTTCCAAGTATTCTTTTAACAACTTGCTTAGCGAAAAGTTTAATGTTAAAAATGTACATTTTACCTTTTTCAGACAAAAACCCTCTCACACCTTTGGTCATATCTTCTGCTTCAGAAAGATGGACCTTCGAGCCGCAACTTGTTGTTTCAATGAGAAATCCATTTCGAATTAAATAATCTTGCAATGGATACAGTTGAGTGGAAATTCCCATTTTTTTTGTGTGAAAGTTGATAGGTACGTCTACTATACTCTCTCCATTCTTTAGGGTGATAGTTAAAGAATAATTCTTTCTATAGGAGACATTCATCTTTTCTTCAAGATAGTGTACAAAGGTGAAACTGTTTTGTAAATCAACATCGATAAAAACGAACTTCGCGTTTACACGCGCTAAAAAACCAAAAACACTGTTTTCTCCAAAAGAACTTCTGTCTTTCAATCCAACAATTTCTTCTGATTTTACGCCCCAAACATAGACAGAGTGTAGGGGATCAAAGGAGCGTTTGAAATCCTTTCTTCTTCCAATTCTATTTGAAAGAGCGCCCGTTGTTGGTTTTGCCCTTTGATAATCAAAAACATCTCCATTTCTCAAATTATCAGTATAGGCAGGAAAAATAAGCGTTCCCTTATTTAGTTTCAATTGAAGTGTTTCTACAAATGTATTCACATCAAAAGAAACTTCTTTTTCCTTAAAGTACTTCGCCACATTGGAAATATCTGAGGATATAAAAACTACATCCTCTTCTTTCAAGTTGAAAGAGTCGACAAATTGAGTGTAAAGATTCTCTTTTTCAGACATTTATTGTGAAACAAATCGATAAATAATGGTTCCGTCTTGGGATTTAGGAGCTGAGCTGCTAAAAGCAAATCTCGACATTTTTGCATATTTTATTGCTTGTTCAATCATGCAAGGATTTGCCCCAAAACTTTGGCTTGAGTTGTAATTCGCAGACAAAACGTCACCATTCGCATTTACTTTTATATCTAAAACAACCGTGCCGTTTGAACCGACACCGCATGTGTAACCAGGGTTTCGAACGTACCAATTGTTGTTCTGATGTGGATTTCGACCCGTTAAGCTCCATTCAACCATGACGTTTCCGGAATACGATTTATCCCCTCCCGTTTGTGCAGGTTTGTTTGTTTTTGTAGTCGTTGTATTGGACTTTTTTTGCTTGTCGTTTTCCATCTGCTGTTTGATACGCTCTCGTTCAGCTGCACCGCCAGCCTCTTCAAACAACTTTTTCTCATAATCCTTTACAGACTGAGAAGCACTTGCTGCAGATTGGTTTTGGGAATAGTTTTCATCGCTCTTTTCACGTTTATCATTTCGATCTCGAGCCAAGTTTTTTACCTGTCCTTGAAAGTCCTGTGGCACTTCAATTTGCTCTTTATCTAATTCTATTTCAGGCTCTTTTTGAATGGATGCACCCTCATGAAAAGGTGTTATCGGGAAATATTCTGTATAAGAACGCATTTGTAAATACATGAATATCAGCATGTATGCCGCAAATGCCGCAATTATGCCAAATTTGTTTTTATCGATTAAATCAAAAAATCGGTTCATGTTATTTTTGTTGAACTAGCTTATTTTCTGGAAGATACAAATAATCAATGCTGTTCTCTTTAATTAAAACGTAAAATGTATTATTCAATTGTCTTATCTCTTTGTATTCGACAGGAACAACAATCTTGCCATCTATACTATAAATGCCGACCTTTTCTTCTAAAGACACGATGAATCTGATAGAGTCTACTCTGCTAATTTCATCATATTCTATAGGGATTATTGCTTGTCCTTGACTATTAATGAGGCCCTGTTTATCAAATTTAGCAACAATTGCTGTTTCACCTACAAAACTCTCGGCCCAATCAAAAGAAGGCTTTAGAACAACTTTGTTTTTAGTGTCGATATACCCCCATAACTTTCCTTTATTGAATGATATCAGAGATGAATACACCCCAAGTTGATTGTATACATTTGGAATAATAAATTTTCCATTTTTATCAATTATACCAAATTTACCTTTTGATTTCACTAATGCATGATTGTCACTGAATTGACTATTTTCCATATAATTAGGAAATGTTTCATACTTAGGTTCAATTTTTACGATGCCATTAGAATCAACATACCCGAGTTTGCCTTCAAGATTAATGACAGAAAATCCGCCTTTTAAATTGCCAATTTCATCGAATTCTGCTTTTAAAATAACGTTTTGTGAGTAGTCCATAATTCCAACAAAACCGTTTTCCTCGTAAAGAATATATTTTTCTGAAAATGGCTTAATAGACTCGAATTTGGGCGGAAAAATATATTCTCCCTCCGTATTAATGATTGCTTGAAAATCTCCCAATTGGATATTAGCTCTGCCTTTTTGAAAGGAATAAACATCGTCGTATTTTAATTTAATGCGTTCTTTCCCGTATTTATCAAAATACCCATAGAATCCATTTTTTTGAGCATAAATTAATCCATCTGAAAAGGTCCCAATGTCTTCAAATTCGCAAGGAAGTATCATTTTACCAGAGCGATCAATCAAACCAAATTTTTCGTTTTTTTCAACCACCGCTCTACCTTGCTCAAAATCAAGTCCAGCATCAAACTGACATGGAATAACAAGTTCGTTCGTTTTATTTATGTACCCGTATTTTCCATTATTCCCAACTAAAGCAAGTCCTTCGCTGAAAAAGCTAACTAAGTCATAAATAGGTGGAATAGTGATGTTTCCATCCAAGTCCATGGCTCCAAATTTGTTAAAAACTTTCATGGGAACCATAATGATTCTTGCCATTTTTAGGTCCGTTTTTATTTCATTCTTGAATGGATAATCAGGATACTCTTTTTCAAACTCTTCAATCCTGTCATCGGAATAATCGTACATGTATACTTGATAAAGTCTTCTCCAAGCATCCTCTAGATTTCTGTTGTTCGGATTTTTAACAATAAAATCACGAATTGCTTCAACCGTATTTTTTTGTGTTGAAATCGTATATACTTGATCCTCGGCTTGAATTCGATATGGATTATCTGGGAAGCGAGTTATAAAAGCTCTATAGCTTGAAACGCTAGCGTCCATTGTTTCCTCATGATATTGACTCAATTGAAAAGCCTCTATAGCTTCCTCCATCAAATTACTTTGAGGATAGGTTTCAATAAATGAGTTATAGGAACTAGTAGTATTCTCCTTTTTTGAATTTTCAAAAGCTAGAGAGTCTCTAATGACAGTTGCTCTATTGTATTCCTTGGCTTCTGGATTTCTTTTTAAAAAATTTGTCCATTCCGACACTGGATTTAGGAGCGTCAATTTTTCAAAATAGTAGGTGCTGATCTTCTGTTTTAAATCGACTATTGCCTCTTTTGAAAAGCCATATTTTAGATACCTTTCTACCTTTTTAGTTTTCAACGATTCGAAACTACTTTCTGCCAATCTAACAAGCCTGTAGGCTGAATCTATTTGATGGAATGGGTTATCTTGCCTATAATAAATAACTGCTAAGCCATAGGCTGAAGGCGAAGTTCTTTTTTTTAGTTTCTTTTCAAACTTGTTTTTAGCATCAAAATAATTGTATTCTTCAAGGCTTTTGAAAGCTTGATCAATTTTATCTGCTTTGGCTATATTTTGACCTAAAACAATAAGTATTGAAAGGAATAACAAATAGTTTTTCATAACACAAAGATATAAGTCATCCGCTGAAACCTTATATAAAACGGTTAAAAAGAAAAGTTTTGGTCAAAAAAAAGCCTTTCGTCTCCGAAAGGCTTCTAGTATCACAATACAGTTTATTTTTTGTTTCTTGCTCCGAAACGGTTATTGAATTTATCAATTCTACCAGCTGTATCCACAAATTGTACAATTCCTGTAAAGAAAGGGTGCGATTTGTGCGAAATATCTAATTTCACCAAAGGATACTCATTACCATCTTCCCACTGAATAGTTTCAGATGCCGGTGCGCAAGAAGGGCATAAAAAAGCATAGTCGTTTGACATGTCTTTGAATACCACTGGTCTGTAATCTTCTGGGTGTATATCTTTTCTCATTTTTGTGCTATTAATTCAATTGTATCCCTGTAACAGGAGTGCAAATTTAGATAAAGATTTTTAAATTTCATCAAATTTTTTCAAATAAAATAAACTTTATACAATTTACGTTATTTTTGAAATCAAACTTCCGTATGTCAAAACAATTATTTTCGTTTATTCTTTCCTTGGGAATCTTATTTGGCTTTTCATTTTCTGGATGTAAAAAATCATTGACGTTCTCGAAAGAGAATTTAACTTTTTCAACAGACACGGTTGTTTTCGACACAGTATTTACGACCATTGGATCAACAACGAAAAGATTAAAAATATACAACCCCTCTAAATCGACTTTAAAAGTTGATGAAGTAGAATTGGTTGGTGGCACTAACTCACCCTTCCGTTTGAATTTTGATGGAGAAAAAGGCATCTACTTTCAGGACGTTGAAATGGAGAAAAATGATAGTTTATTCATTTTCATTGAAGTAACGTTATCCGTAAACAACGGAATTCAACCTTTAATTGTAGAAGACAAAATACGTTTTAGAACAAATGGTAAGGATCAATTCGTGCAATTAGCTGTTTGGGGACAAGATGCTTATTTTCACTACAACGACCTTAACACAGGAATTTGGTCCAACGACAAACCACATGTCATTTATGGTTATGCTGCAGTAGACTCAGCGCAGACGCTCACGATTCAGCAAGACACGAAAATTTATCTTCACAAAGATGCTATTCTCTACAATTATAAAGGCACACTGAATATCAACGGCACAAAAGACCATGAGGTTATTCTACAAGGTGACAGACTAGAAAATTACTACCTTGATCAGGCAGGCCAATTTTATGGAATTTACATGCAAGAAGCACGTCCTTCCAAAATAAGTTATGCAATCATAAAAAACGGTACAGCTGGGATTCACTTGTTTTCTGAGGATAGCTCAAACCCAGCCTATACCTTAGAATTAGATAATACAACTATTTTCAACAATTCGAGATACGGGGTATTTATCTATTCAGGAGCGAAAGTAAAAGCAGAAAACTGTTTAATTTATAAAAATCAATCGTACGCGCTTCTTGTTTTGGAAGGTGGTGATTTTAACTTCAATTATTGCAATTTATTGGGATATGCCGCAACCGATCAAGTTCCTGCTGTTGGGATATCAAATTTCTTTAAAAACAGTCAAGGTGTCCTAAATTACAAATCAATCAATGAAGGGACCATAACCAATAGTGTTATTAATGGAAACCAAGCTACTGAACTTATAATAAATACACAAAACCCAGGAGGCACTTACACCCTAAATTTCTTATTCAAGAACAATCTCATTCGTTCTGAGGTCATTCCAACAAATTCATATTTCCAAAACATTTTATGGAATCAAAACCCAATGTTTGCCGATTTGAATAATGATGATTTTCACATAAGCTCTTCTTCTCCTTTGAATGGGGCTGCTGACGCCTCTTTCTTTTCAACCATTGTATTCAAAGATTTAGACGAAATAGTTCGCACAAGCCCAGAAGATATAGGTGTTTATGAATCCAATTAGGTGGATTCTACTAAGTAAACTAAGTAATTTTGTTTAAATGTAAATTCAATCAAAATAAATTAGATATTTGCTGCGAGATTTAAAGCCAAATATCATGACAGAGGCACCTTTATTTAAAACACTTACAGACAAACAACGAGTTAAATTGGTGGAAGAATCCACTTTCTTATCTTACCCAAAAGCATCTATAATTTTTGAAGAAGGGAACAAAAGTTCCGGCTTATATTTTATTGAGCAAGGGACAATAAAACGCTATATAAGCGGCGTAGATGGCCGAGAGTCTATATTCGAAATCTGTGGGCCAGGTGATATCTTTGGGCATAGAATTCTCTTTCACGACGAAAGGCATTTTGATTCAGCTGCTTCTGTAACAGATGTTAAACTCCATTTTATCCCTAAGCACGTCTTCTTACAATTCATTTCTGAGAATACCGATATGAGTAACAACTATATTAGTTTGTTAAGTGAAGACTCTATACGACACATTCGGCATTCTCAAATTGTGGCGCAATTAAGTCTAAAGCAAAGAACTGCATTTTATTTGCTGTATATCCGGTCGAAAAATAAATCTGCAGAGAACATGGACGTTGAAATATCCAGAACAGACCTTGCAAATTTATTAGGTACCGTAAAAGAATCTGCCGTAAGAATATTACACGAATTCAAATTGGCAAATGCAGTTATTAGTACCGGTCGTAAATTAATCATTAAGGATTATGATTATTTGGTGAAAACTGCCAAAATATTTGAATAAAAAAAGCCTGCTCAACGCAGGCTTTTTTTTAGCTTTTAAACAATTCCGATAAGTTAACTTTACTGAATTACTATTTTTTGAGTCCTTTGGAAAGAATTACCTCCAACACTAATTATATAAGTTCCTTTTGCAAGAGAACTAATGTCCCAAGCTAGGCTCAATTTCTCATCATTAATTTTAGCATCTATTGCACGAACAGTTTTTCCACTCATTTCCATAAGCGTAACATGCATTTCATTCGTGAACTGAATGCCTTCCATTTTAATATTTAATATTTCTCCATTTTGGAAGGCCACTAAATCAATATTGTCTAATGAATATTGAGGGGTGCTTACTTGTGAAATCATATCGAAAGAGAAAATTCTAGTCCTTCTAGAGCCACCATTTAAAATGTATTCACCTGTGTACCAAAATACATCTCCATTGGGATCAAGGGTCAGCTGAGAATAATCTCCATAACGATTATAATTTGATTGAAAACCTGTCCCTTCAACAGCACGAAATTCTTGCACCGTCATTTGCCCAAGGGGATCGAAAAAGTGACGTCCCGTATACCCTAAACTTGGGTAAGAATCTGGTCCTGAAATAGAATATGCCATTCCGATATTACCATTTAAATCCATTGCAATACTTCCAAGGAAACGACTATCTGCATCAGGTGCGAAAGTACCTTCTTGATAAATGGAAAACTGATTTGTTGCGTCGTCTTGACGAAGCTCATACCATCTGATCCCACCCTTGTTATTGTTATTTACATCAACAACATTACAAAGCATAACAGTATTATAACTACCCCATCTTATATACTGTGCCCGGTAATTAAAAATTGAAGCTATAGCATCAATCTTTTGTGTTGAACCTTTTTGCTCAATGTCATTCCATGAGTTTGTAAATACTGCATTGAATGCTGAAGGGTATAAAGTTTGGTGAAGAGTAATTGAACTTGCTCCTGGATTTGTCCAATCAACTTGAAATTTCAATATTTTTATAACATCACTAGTTACGGATGGGCTCCATGCATCGTCTTGAAAATAAAACATGTAATTGGGTGTTCCATAAGGCGGTAAATCGCCGTCCGCGTCTGCAGGTAGAACACTCTTAAATCCGTATTGAGTTGTAAAACCTGGAGTATTCAAGGCTATGTAAGAAGCGGAGGTGGCACCTGCCAACATTGCGGTTCTATCAAAAACAATAGCGTTTTGATTTCCTGAATTCGCTGTCATGTAATAACCATCGGACCAGATAGAATATTTTGGATAATCTGGGAAACTCGTCAAACTGTAAGAATAAGTTGCATATGTTCCTAAGGGATCCGGAGTGGTAGAGACGGCGAATAAAATTTGATTCCCACTAATTTGAAATTGGGTGATTACCCATCTGTCCGCATGTCTGTCATACATGACAATTGGATCTCCATCATTTGAGCTACTCGGCCACAATGAACTGAGAGGCAACCCCGCTGACATTGGTGAACCCGTTTTACTATAAACTCGGTAAGATGTATTAACAGCCTGAACATAGTGATTTGGACCAACTGCACCAGACGGATCTGGGGGAAGCCCACCATTCAATCCATTAAAATTTACATATGGTGCTTTTGATGCTTTAGTCCCAAACGTTTCTTGCAAAATTGGATCCTCACCAAAGGGCAATGCATTTGGATTAATGGCTTCAGGTCTTTTTCTGCTCTCTTTAACGTTTCCTTCTTTGTGTTCTTTTGCTTCTCCTTCCGGTCCAGTAAACTCTGAAATCGGTTTTGTGATGCCCAAAAAAACACCTTGAACATGTGTTACTTCTGCCTTAATTTCTTGTTGTGCATATATGGCTGACGATAGAAATATCCCGAATCCAAATATGAGGTATTTGTTTTTCATAGTTGATTTTATTTATTGCGAGTGCAAGTTCGGGAAAAATTATCGTTAACAAAAGTAAAAGATAGGCAAATATTACAATCCTATCCGTGGAACATATCTTTCACCCTTTGAAAAAATCCTTTCTCTCCTCCATCTGGACTTGGAATGAAATTTTCACTGTTTTTCAGTTTTTCAAGAATATCTTTCTCCTCTTTACTTACTTTTTTAGGTGTCCAAACATTTATATGAACGAACATGTCACCTGTATGACCTCTTTGTAAAATTGGCAAGCCTTTACCTTTCAATCTTAGCATTTTTCCACTTTGAGTACCGGGTTCAATCTTTATTTTTGCTTTACCTGTGATTGTTGGTATCTCGATACTTTCACCTAAGACAGCATCAACGAAATTAACGTACGCATCAAAGTGGACGTTTTCACCATCTCTTCTAAGGAACTCGTGAGCAACTTCCTCGATAACGACAATAAGGTCTCCGGCAATGCCGTTAAACGGTCCTGCGTTACCTTTTCCACTAACGCTCAATTGCATGCCTTCTTCAACACCCGCCGGTATTTCAATCTCTATAACTTCTTCTTTTCGAATCAAACCATTGTGATCAGCTTCACTTGGTTTTTTATCTATCATTTTTCCAGCGCCTTGACATGTTGGACAAGTCGACTGGGTCTGCATAGCACCTAAAAAAGTTTGTGCAACGCGAGTAACGCGCCCTGTACCATTACATGTACCACAGTTTTTAAATGTCACGCCATCGGCATTCACCAATTTATTGACTTTTATTTTCTTTTTAACACCTTCAGCAATTTCTTCCAATGTCAATTTCATTTTTACTCGGAGATTTGTTCCTTTAACCACACGTGAACCGCCGCCTCTGGAGCCACCGAATGAGCCTCCAAAACCACCTCCAAAAATATCACCGAAATTGGAGAAAATATCATTCATATCCATTCCGCCACCGAATCCACCGCCACCGCCTAGACCAGCGTGACCGAATCGATCGTATTTAGAACGTTTATCTGCATTAGACAAAACTTCGTAGGCCTCAGCCGCTTCTTTGAATTTATTTTCAGCTTCTTTGTTGTCTGGATTTTTATCAGGATGGTATTTTAAGGCAAGCTTTCTATATGCTTTTTTAATTTCGCTTTCGTTCGCATTTTTGCTTACGCCAAGTACCTCATAATAATCTCTTTTATCGCTCATATCTATTCTATCGTGAATCTGAATTCTACTGACCTACTACTACCTTTGCGAAACGAACAACTTTATCATTTAATAAGTATCCTTTTTCTACGTCTTCGACAACTTTCCCTTTTAAATCATCACTAGGGGCTGGAATATTGGCAATTGCTTCGTGAATCTCGCTGTCAAAAACTTGGCCTTTAGCCTCCATTTCCTTCAAGCCTTTATTTTCTAATATTGACTTAAATTTCGTGTAAATTAATTGGAATCCTTCTTTTAAAGCATCCGTGTCATTTAAAGAAGCGTTGTTAGCAATTGCTCGTTCAAAATCGTCTAATACAGGCAACATATCTTTCAAAACGCCAGAACTAGCGTGACTTAGTAAATCTACTTTTTCTTTGTTTGTACGTTTTCTGAAATTTTCGAACTCTGCGTATAGGCGAATAAACTTGTTATTAGCTTCAGCAAGCTGCTCTTCTAGTGTTGGTTCAACCGCTTTGTCATCTTGATCATCAGCTGTTTTAGTAGCCTCCATTTGACCTTCTTCTTGTGTATTCATCTCTTGGTCTTGTATCTCTTCTTGAGGGATATTCTGATTCTTTGACATTGATCTATTTTTAGAGAAACTAGTTGGCAAAGATTCTGCCAATTTTCAAAGGTGGACAGTGTGTCATGAAAAAATAGATTTTTATGAAAACTTGTCACAAAAAAACCCGAACTGGTTGTCAGTTCGGGTTTTTTTAAAATATATCTTCTATTAAGGTTTTGGTCTTAATATTTCAGCTCCTCTAGTGGATAAAATCAAATCTGCCTCAGCAATTGTGATTCTTTTTCCTCTATAGTAAGAAGTAATGAATGCATCCGTTAAACCATTTTTTCTTGCTTGTTCTAATTTGCCCTTAGCCTCATCCACAGAATGAAAAATTCCAGAATAGTAACGTGTCGTTCCGTCCTCAATTTTCAATTTGTACATTGGTGTAATGTCCTTCCAATATTTTTCTGGAATCATATTGCTGAATACTCCCAATTGAACAGTGTAGAACAAGCCTTGATTCGGATCGTTGTTCAATAAATCATCAAACTTAGGCGTTTTAATCTCTTGACCCTTTGTATTCACCATTGCGCCTTCTGGCGTATTCGGTTCAATGTCTAAATAATTCGCTACTCCATCGTTATCATCGTCCATCATTTTAGCTTCAATAGCCTTTAAATCCTGACCTAATAAATCAATATCGCCTTTGGTGTTTTCTAGTTCTGCCTCTAGCGCTTCAATACGTTTCCTTAAATCATCTGTATCTTCGAATTTCCAATCTACGTGAGTAGAATTTTTCCCTAAATACCAATTCAAACCAATTGAAGCAGTACCATAGTATCCATCGAAACCAGGAACCCCTTTGTTGCTTCCTGTAAATCTGTAATTATATGAATGCCCTTGGCTGAAAGTCCCTATTACAGATAAATCTGTCACAATGGACAATTTAGAAGTCAAGTAAAATTGCGGAGAAATCCCTAAAACTAGTCCTCCAACTCTATCATACCCTTCTTCTGGGTTCTCAGAAGCATCTTGTAAAAATCCTATCGTGGGACCTGCATGGCCTATAAGACTTATTTTTTTGGTCCAATCTTCGAAATTAGCGATTCGGCCTAAATTGGCTACTGCTTGTAAAGATCCTTTAATCAACCTTCCTTTGTGGTCAATAGTTCCTTCTGGAGTAGTTGAAGTGCCTGTAAATCTATCAATACTTGCATCGAATTTTATTCCAAATTTACTATTCCCCATGTATCGAACACCTAAATCTCCGTGGAACAGATCAAAATAAGGTTTCGAATATCCAGCCGGAGCCATAGCTTTGTTAACCCCAAAGGAACCTTCAACAGAAAGTCGATTAAAATCTTTTACCTGCCCTGTAGCTTCGATTGCGCAAAAGCACATTGCAAAAGCTAGTAATAGTGTAAGTGTTATTTTATTCATATATATGAAATCTGTATTTTAAACGCCAAAGTTATTAAAAACAATTTAAAATTGGCATTTATTTCTTTTTTGCACTTTTTACGAGGGATTTCAAAGAAAGTTTCAATCCTTCCCCCCTCAGTTGATCGCCTTGAGCAACTATGTTTCCATTTCCATCTACCAGAAAAGCGCTCGGTATGTATTTTACACCATACGCTTTTGCCACTTCACCAGTTTTGTCCCAACCATGATTTAACCAAATTAAACCATCGTCTTTGATTGCTTTTTTCCAAGGTTCTTCTTGTCTGTCTAAACTCACACTCAAAATTTCAAATCCCTTTCCTTTGGTAAACTTTTGATCTTTGAATTCAAGATATGCATCAACAACATTTGGGTTTTCCTTTCTACAAGGTCCGCACCAAGAAGCCCAAAAATCGATTAGAACCATTTTGCCTTTTAAGGAACTCAGAGTTACTTGTTCCCCATTTTGTCCTTCAAGTTTTATTTCTTGAGCCTTCTGAGTAGTCTCGTCTTTTTGAAACCCAAAAAGTAAAATGCAACTTAATACTAAAACTATTCCTTTCATATCCTATATTTTTTAAAGTCTTCTTATTTGCGCACCTAAATTATTCAATCGAATGTCTATGTCTTGATAACCACGGTCAATTTGTTCAATGTTGTGGATTGTGCTCTTACCTTTAGCTGATAATGCTGCAATCAGAAGTGAAACACCTGCGCGAATATCAGGCGAAGTCATTTGAATTCCTTTCAAACTATGAGCTCTATCTAATCCGATTACAGTGGCTCTGTGCGGGTCACACAATATAATTTGAGCGCCCATGTCAATTAATTTATCGACAAAAAACAATCTCGATTCGAACATTTTTTGATGGATTAATACGCTGCCTTTTGCTTGGGTCGCCACCACCAAAATTATAGAAAGTAAATCTGGAGTAAAGCCAGGCCAAGGCGCGTCGGCAATTGTAAGTATTGATCCATCAATGAATGTATCTATTTCATAGGACTCTTGAGCAGGTACAAAAATATCGTCCCCTCTTCTTTCAAGGTGTATCCCCATTTTTCGGAATACATTCGGTATGATACCTAAATTTTCCCAGCTCACATCTTTTATGGTGATTTCAGATTTAGTCATGGCTGCAAGCCCAATAAAACTTCCAATTTCAATCATGTCAGGCAAAATTCTATGGAAACATCCATTCAATTCTTTTACACCATCAATGTGCAACATGTTGGATCCAATCCCCTTGATTTTTGCTCCCATGCTATTAAGCATTTTACAAAGTTGCTGAAGATAGGGTTCGCAAGCTGCATTGTAAATTGTTGTTTTTCCTTCTGCCAAAACAGCTGCCATAACAACGTTTGCTGTTCCTGTAACGGATGCCTCATCCAAATGAATGTATGCGCCCTTTAATTTCTTTGCTTCGACAGAGTAAAAATGTTCACCAGCATCATAATTAAAATTGGCCCCCAATTTTTCAAATCCTTCAAAATGCGTATCCAGTCTTCTTCGACCTATTTTATCTCCACCTGGCTTTGGAATAAATCCACGGCCAAATCTGGCCAACAAAGGTCCAACGATCATAATTGAGCCTCTTAGAGAACTAGCTCTTGCACGAAAGTCATCTGTGTCAAAGTAATCTAAATCAATATCCTTCGCTTGAAAAATAAAAGTTCCACGTTCTACCTTTTCAGTCTTTACTCCCATAGTCTGTAAAAGGTTGATCAATTTGTTTACATCTATAATATCGGGTAAATTCGATATGGTAACTTTATCAGGTGTTAAAAGTACAGCGCACAGTATCTGTAGTGCCTCGTTTTTAGCTCCTTGTGGAATTAATTCTCCTTTTAACTGTTTCCCTCCTTCTATTTCAAATGAAGCCATTTTTAATTACTTTTTCTTTTTGTACTTATTATTGTTCGATTTCTTATTTGTTTTTGGAACTGAGCTACGCTTGCCCGTACCTAAGGCTCTAAGAATTTGATTGGTATTCGCTAAATCATCTGGATTTTCAATTGCCAATTCACCGCCTGATAATTCGGATAATTGATTGGCGATTACATTGTTTTCAACTGTATCGTTATTATAGGCCAAAAATTGCAATTTCATGAAGTTACCCATTGTCTTTTGCAAAAATGCCTTTTCCTCTGGAGATTCAATCGATTTGGCTTCGGCTAATATTTTTTGAGTGTATTTACCATAGTGTCCAAATCGTATTTTACCCTTTGGATATTCCATGATATTCGGTTTTTCATTCAAGCTTTCCTTTTTTGGAATCTCATATGGAGAGTCTACATCCAATTGAAAGTCGGACATAACAAATAGGTGTGTCCATAACTTATGACGATAATCATCCTCATCTCTCAAATGTGGATTTAATTGCCCCATAACCTCGATAATGGCTTGTGCAGCCCTATTGCGTTCATCCCGTTTTTCAACAGTCATAGCATGAGCAATCATATTTTGAACATTTCGACCGTATTCTGGGAGAATAAGCATCGATCTTGTTGTGTTGTATTCCATGAAATTATTTACTTAGAAGATAGAACCGATAATCTTTTGATTCATACCCGTCAAAAATAATAAAATTAAATATAGATTCCTTAACTATATGTAATTTCAATGGTTATCGCATCAAATTAATAAATCCAGCAGCCTCTTGCTCTTCATTTCGCCAGGTCTTCACCTTTGCTTTATAGGTATACGTGTCATTATTTTGAAGCACACCTTTGTAATATCCATCCCAACCGTAATTAATGTCAAACGATTCAAAAACTAATTCTCCCCAACGATTAAAAATTTGAAAATAAAGTACCTCTTTTATTCCCCAACCTTTTAGATATATAATGTCATTTACACCATCTCCATTGGGTGTGAAAGTAGTCGGTAAATCGATAAAAGTTTCAGGATAAATATTAATCACAAACGTTCCTGTAGCATTTGAACAGCCTAAAATATCCTCCATCTCAACAGTATAAATGATATCTTCTAACCCTTGGTGAAGAGGATTTGAACAATCATAACAACTCAAGCCTGTCGGAGGTGTCCAAACGAAATTTACAAAACCATTTTGATTTGAAATTGGCAACAATGCGGTATCACCAACCACAATTGTTGTATCCCAAACAATATTCGACAAAGGTTGAATAACCACAACTGTGGCATCGTCACTTGCATCACAATCTGAAATAGTATCTAAAATTGTAAGCGTGTACGCGAGGGTGCTGTTCAGATTAGCAGTTGGATTATATATCCCAGGGTTA
>JAHEMP010000194.1 GCA_024643585.1 Crocinitomicaceae bacterium
TACCTCCGATCAACCAATACGCTCTATCTTTCCAAGAACCTCCTTTGTAAACTCTTGATTTGTCAGAGATTAAAGTTGACGGCCAAGATGTACGATCTTTAGGAGCAATTACACTTCCATCCAAACCGTATTGTTCGTATTCGTTTTGGTACATTACCAAGTTTGGATTTCTAGTTGCTTGATTGATAGCGTTTTTACGCTCGTCATTCGCATAGTAAAGTGAACTTTCAATATCACCATCCAAATAGTCAACGTAATCACTTCTTCTGTAATTCAAACGACCGATGTTTTCTTCTTCGGTAACGTCTCTGTATTTTAATTGACCAGGTGTGTTGATGATAAAATCAGTGAAACCTTCACGCAACATTGATATTACGTCGAAAGCATATTCTTCACCGTCTGGACCTTCACGAAGTTCATCAGCGAAAATACCGTCAAAAATTTCATCTTGAATACGTGTATTTGCTTCGATATCGTGTTTGTTGTTCAAATCGTTGATGGACAAATCAAGTACACCGTTGATTCTACCCAATAGAGCCAATTCAACTGAATCTTTCACATTTTTGTGTGAAGTGTAGAATGGATCTGGAGCATAACCTTCTTTTACCGGGTTTCTTGATTCAACCGTTTTCATGATACCAGAAGTAACCACTGTATCATTGATATCGTGTTGTGCTGCTGAAATTCTTTGGTAACGAACACGCTCAAATTCGTTCAAATATTCTTTCATTCCGTGAATGTCGTATTGAACTTGAGAATTTTTTATATCAACAACTCCTTCGTTGTTCAAAACTTTGGTTTTGAAAACATTCCCTCTAAAAGGTCTAAACTCATCAAAATCTTCTGAGCTCAAAGGACGGTAAACATCCAATACCCATTCTGATACGTTACCAGCCATGTTGTACAAACCGTAATCATTTGGCCAATAAGATTCAACAGGTGCAGTAACGTCAGCGCCGTCATTTAAATTTCCAGCAACTCCCATGTAATCACCTTTTCCTCTTACGAAGTTAGCGCGAATCGCACCTTGAACTTTAGGATCTTCTTGACGAACGAAGTGACCGTTCCATGGATAATTTTTTCTTTCTGTAATCACCTCAGTTCCTCCTTGCAAGTTTCCTACTAAACCATAGTAAGCAAACTCCCATTCAGCTTCAGTCGGTAGGCGGTAGCGAGGAAGTAGGATACCATCTTCCATTCGAACAATTCGCTTGCCCAATTTTTTACCTTCTACGTTAGAAGGGTTCAAGTCAGTAATACTTTTTCGAACTGCGTCTTCGTATTGACCAGCATAGTAGGAGTCAGTCGTATAAACGGCATCGTCTCTTTGGTCAACATTGTAATTTAAAATACCTTCTCGTATTAAAATATATTCGTTCACACGGTCCGTTCTCCATTTGCAATAGTCAGAAGCTTGCAACCAAGAAACACCTACTACAGGATAATCTCTGTAAGCAGGGTGACGCAAGTAGTAATCAACATATTTTTCGTTGAATCCTAATTGAGATCTCCAGCACAATGTGTCAGGTAGTGCATTTTTATAGACCATTGGGTAGCTTTCGCTATATGCTCTTTGTACCCAGTATAAATATTCCAACCAGTGAAAATTTGTAACTTCTGTTTGATCAATGTAGAAAGACGAAACGGTTACTCGTGCTGGTCTGTTATTCCAGTCGAACATAACATCGTTCTCAGATTGTCCCATTGTAAATGTTCCACCTTCAACCAAAACAAGACCAGGTCCAGTTTCTTGGTCAACAAAAGGAACTTTTTGGAAACCGCCGTTGTTGGGGTCATTAAATTCCCAACCTGTGTTGGATGACCGCTCTTTAGCGCAGGATGCTAATACGGTAATTCCGACAATAGCAACCAAGAGTAATTTGGAGATTCGCATATAAATATTCTGTTTTTTCATAGTACTACAACTGACAAATTTAATCTTTTAACGTTACACACGGAAAAAGTTACAAGTATTTTTTATTTTTCATTGTATTTTTTCACTGTTCTCAAACTTAATGCTGTCCTCATACGTTGTATTATATAGACACATTAGAATACATGTATAAACTCATTCTAGTAGTAAAAGTTACAATTATTTGAAATAATCTTATAAAATAGGCGTTTTATCCCCAGTTCATTTGAAAGATTAAAGATATTTGCAGTATGATAAATTTAAAAGTATTATCGCTTACCTTTTTCAGCGTTATATTTTGCTTGTTTGCAGCCACGTCTCAAGAAAATATTGATGTCGTAGTTGAATGGGATAGTCCTTTAGAAAGTACCTTTAATGGAAAACTAGAGAAATTTCCACGAATTAAGAACCAATCGTACGAGAATAGTCAGCCCAATTTTTATTGGACTCAAGAACTGGATTCTAAAAAAGAATACAGTTTTGATTTAAAATCCTACCAGACATCAAACTGTGACGCAGTTGATTTAAAGTTCCTTGAACCATATTTCAGCACAATCCCAGAAAAATTTGAACCCGAAATGGTTGTTCGTAAAGGAGGAGGTAAAAAATATGCTGTAATCAATTTCTATCCATATATCAAAGAAGGCGGTTCAATTAAAAGAATTAAAAGTATTTCGGGTGAGATAAAAACACTTGGAAACAGTAAGCCTGGCATTGCAGCCAAAAGTTTCAGCTCAAGTTCCGTTCTCAAATCTGGAACAGGTGTTTGGCATAAAATTGCGGTTACTGAAGATGGGATCTATAAAATAGACAAAGCATTTTTAGAGTCGCTGGGAATTAACACCACAAATTTAAATCCAAACCACATTAATGTTTATGGTAATGGAGAAGGCATGTTACCAGAAGATAACGGAGTATATAGAACAGATGACTTGGCAAAAAATGCAATTCAAATTATAGGTGATGCCGACGGAACATTTGATGCTGGAGATTATATTCTTTTTTATGGCTGGGGTCCACATAGATGGTATGCCAATGGTACAGCAGAGTTTGAAAGAAAAACGAATGTTTACGAAGACAATTCCTATTACTTTATTAACGTAAATTCCAACGAAACTCCGTTGAGGATGAGCATACAAAACTCAATTCCATCGACTCCCACCCATACAATTACTGAAATGGATGTCCGACAGACTTACGAGAAAGACGAGGTCAATTTGGTGAAAGGGGGACAACGTTGGTATGGTGATATTTTTGATGTGACCTTGAGTAGGAATTATAATTATTCCATTCCGGATATAGTTTCTACCTCTCCGGCAAGATTTAAAATGAGATTTGCCGCAAATGGAAAAAGTTCCTCAACCGATAAAATTTTAGCTTCCATTGCTGGAAATAATTTGTTGACAGGAAATTTACCGTTCGCATCCATCGACTATTCTCAAAACGTTTACAATTTTTCTAAAACCAATCCGAGTTCTAGTTTTTCTCTGAATTTAACGGTGACCAGAGCCAATCCAAGTGTTGTTGCTTATCTTGATTTTATCACGTTGAACGCTAGACGAAATCTGGTCTTTTATGGAAATGAAATGAGTTTCCGAGATTTAAATTCGGTTGGTTCTGGAAACGTTGGAAAATTTTCACTCGCTACCGGAAATCAAAATGTTTTCATCTGGGATGTCACAAACAGACAACAGCCAAAGGTCGTTCAAGCAAATTTGGTCGGCTCCAATTTGGAGTTCACAGTTTCAACGGATACAATTAGAGAATTTGTAGCGAGCAATGGGCAAAGCTTTAAGACTCCCACAAAAATCGGTTTAGTAGAAGCTCAGAACTTACACAGTTTGCCACAAGCAGATATGATTGTTGTAACGCCCGCTCAATTTTTAAGTCAAGCAAATAGATTAGCGGATTTGCACCGTTCCGAAGGCATGTTGGTTCACGTGGTTGAGCAAGATAAAATTTTCAATGAATTTTCATCGGGAATGAAGGATGCAACGGCCATTCGCTTTTTTGCAAAAATGTTTTACGATAGAGGTCAATCGGTCGGTACGCCTCTGAAACATTTGCTTTTGTTTGGAGATGGCACCTTTGACCACCGTAATCGAGTTTCAAACGCAAATTATATAATGACTTATCAAGTTGTGAGCAGCGAAAATCATATCGATGCGCTTGTTACGGATGATTATTTTGGCGTATTGGACGATGATGAGGCATTCAGCTCTGCAGATTTAATGGACATTGGCGTGGGACGTTTGTTAATATCGAGTAATCAAATTGCGGTAGAGCAAGTCAACAAAGTTGAACATTACATGAAAAACGGATCTAATTTTTACACGAATCCGGGCGTTTGTGATTGCAACCCGTCTCAGACCACAAATACATTTGGAGATTGGCGATTGAAATACGTTCAAATTGCAGATGATCCTGACGTGAGCATTTCGTATGATTTTGTTGGGCAAGACATGGAGCCGCAAGTTCAGATTGTCAATGGCTACAGAAAAGAAATGAATGTCGATAAAATCTATTCAGATGCCTACCAGCAAGTTTCTGGGGCTGGAGGTCAGAGATTTCCTGGCGTAAATGAAGCGATTGATGACCGAATTCGCAGAGGTGCCTTGTTGGTCAATTATGTTGGTCATGGTGGAGAAGTAGGAGTGGCCGACGAACGAATCATTACGGTTCCACAGATCAACAATTGGAAAAATGCAAATGCCTTGGCTTTGATTGTTACCGCTACTTGCGAGTTTACAAAATACGACGATCCAGACAGAGTTTCTGCTGGTGAGTGGGCATCAATAAATCCCAATGGGGGCGCCATAGCCTTGATGACAACTACCCGTTCGGTATATTTTAATGTGAATCAAGAAACGGGTATTCGCTTCTATCAACAAGTGTTCAAACGTGATAGCGATAGTTTGCCAAGCTATTTTGGTGATATTATGATGAACACAAAAAAT
>JAHEMP010000195.1 GCA_024643585.1 Crocinitomicaceae bacterium
GGAGCTGGAGCCGCGGCCATGTCTTGTGCAAAACTTTATGTTGCCTTGGGCGCAAAAAATGAAAACATATTTATGTACGACTCCAAAGGTTTAATTTGGGGTGGTCGAGAAGGTATGGATAGCAGTAAATTGCCCTATGCCAAGCATAAAAAAGACATTTCTTTCGAGGACGTATTTAAAAAGTCAGACGTTTTTATAGGTTTGTCAAAAGGTGGAATTGTGTCGAAAGAAATGGTGAAGTCCATGGCTAAGGATCCAATTGTGTTTGCTCTGGCAAATCCTGAACCAGAAATTTCATACAAAGATGCGACCAGTGTTCGTAAAGATATTATAATGGCTACTGGACGATCAGACCATCCTAACCAAGTGAACAATGTATTAGGTTTCCCATATATATTTAGAGGTGCACTCGATGTTAGAGCAACCTGTATCAATGAGGAAATGAAACTTGCAGCAGTCAAAGCGCTCGCCTCTCTTGCGAAAGAAACTATTCCAGAAGAAGTTATCGAAGCGTACGGCGAAAAAAATATTTTATTCGGAAGAGAACAGATTATTCCTAAACCATTAGATCCGCGTTTGATATATTATATCGCTCCTGCTGTAGCAAAAGCTGCAATTGATTCTGGTGTCGCTAAACATCCAATCGTTGATTGGGAAGAGTACGAATCCATCTTAAAGAAGAGACTTGGATTGGATAACAAAATTGTTCGGACCATTACAGAAAAAGCCCAAAGCAATCCAAAAAGAGTTGTTTTTGCAGAAGCTGATAATATTAAAATTTTAAAAGCAGCCCAAACAGCGCAAGAAGAAGGAGTTGCTTTTCCTATTCTACTCGGTAAACGAAATGTAATTGAAAGGCTAATCGCTGAATACTCTTTGGACTTCGGAGGTGTTGAAATTGTAGATCCTAAATCTGAAGAAGAGGAGGAAAGAAGAATTCAATTTGGAAAAGCATTTTTTGAAAAACGAAATCGAAAAGGAATTACCGAATACGAAGCCGTTCAACTTATGCGCGAAAGAAATCACTTTGGAGCCATGCTGGTGGAACAAGGGGACGCAGACGCAGTGATATCTGGCTTGACACGAAATTACCGTGAGGTGGTTAGACCATTTATTCAGACGATTGGATTGCAAAAGGATGTGACTACCGTTTCAGGAATGTACATTCTTGTAACGAAACGCGGTCCATTATTTTTAGCGGATACAACCATTAATGTAGATCCATCGGCGGAACAGATTGCCGAAATAACGAACAACGTTGCCCGCATGGTTCGAAAATTCAAAGTTTCCCCGCGTATTGCCTTGTTGAGTTACTCAAATTTTGGATCCTCCCCAGGCGTCGACTCAGAAAAAATGAGTCATGCCGTAAATATTTTGCATGAAAAATATCCTACCCTCGTGGTAGATGGTGAATTACAAGCAAATTTTGCCTTAAACAATGAGTTGATGATGGAGAAATTTTCATTTTCACAATTGGCCAATAAAACAGTGAACACTTTAATTTTCCCGAATCTTTCTTCCGGAAATATTTCTTACAAGTTACTTCAAGAAATTACTGAGGGTGATGCAATCGGACCTGTTCTCGTTGGACTTAAAAAATCGGCTCATGTTCTTCAATTGGGAGCTAGCGTAAGAGAAATTATTAACATGGTAAAAGTTGCCGTCGTCGACGCTCAAAATAAATAAAAAGAATGATTGCTCAATTGTCTGGAAGACTCATTGAAAAAAACCCAACTAGCATTGTAATTGACTGTCAGGGTGTCGGTTATGAAGTAAAAATTAGTCTATTTTCATTTTCTTTAATCGGTTCTGACGAGAACATTCGGATCTACACCAAACTAATTGTTCGTGAAGATGCCCACTTACTTTATGGATTCATGGAGCAAGATGAGCGAGAAATGTTCAATCATTTGATTAGTGTTTCCGGTATTGGTCCAAATACAGCAATGATCATGCTTTCTTCTTTGCAAACTGCTGAAATTGCTCAAGCAATACAAACGGAGGACGTGCGCACAATTCAAGCTATAAAAGGGATTGGGGCCAAAACAGCTCAACGTGTTATCATTGATTTGAAGGACAAAATGTTAAAAATGAACTTTTCTCTTGAAAATAATCCACTTTCGAACAATACAACACGATTTGAGGCGTTAGGTGCATTGGTTTCTCTTGGTTTTGATAAAAAATCAGCTGAGAAGGCTTTGGAAAAAATTGCAGATGCAGATGCGTCTGTTGAAAGTTTAATTAAAGGAGCCTTGAAAATTTTATAAATGTCGAAATTGCATACTTTGTTGAAAAATAGCACTCTATTTGGTGTGCTGCTCGTTTGCCTTATGGTATTGACGAGTGATTTTGGCTATGCGCAAGATGATACCACTTTGCATTTCCCACTTGTAAATGTAAATGACCCTACCCTCAATACACCTCAAAGTTTTGATTTAGGTGATCCGAGTTCTTTGCAACAAACCATCGTTTACGATCCGATTTCAGGAAAATATGTCTTTCAGGAAACGCTGGGGAAAAGCGGCGTGAATTTTAGAAACCCGTCGATGATGACGCTCGACGAATATCTGGAATACGAAAGAAAAAAGGCACTCGCAGATAATTGGAAGGACAAAATCGACGAACAAACAGAAGAAGGTCAGCCTCTTGAATATCCAATAAAAATAAACTCCAAGGTTTTTGAAAATTTCTTTGGTTCAGATGAAATTACCATAAGGCCTCAAGGGTCTGTTGAATTATCATTTGGTGTGAATTCATCACGATACGACAACCCAATATTACCGGTAAAACAAAGACGTGTAACTCGCTTCGATTTTCAGCAACAAATTCAGTTAAACCTTGTTGGTCAAATCGGAACAAAACTCAAAATAGGAGCCAGTTACAATACACAAGCCGCATTCGACTTCGACAATGTTACAAAGTTAGAATACACCGGAAATGAGGATCAAATCGTTCAAAAAATAGCCCTTGGAAATGTGTCCATGCCACTTCCAACTACCTTAATTCAAGGATCACAAACTCTTTTTGGTGCCTATACGCAAATGAAATTTGGACGAGCAACTGTTGATTTAATTGCAGCTTCGTCCAAAGGAAAAAGACAAGAAATAAATATTGAAGGTAAAGCCCAAGTACAACCTTTTACTTTAAGTGCGGATAATTATGAAGTAAACCGTCACTATTTCTTGAACATGTACCATCATGATCATTACGATGAAGCCATGGCTACCATGCCAATAGTTTCTTCTACCATAAGTATAACCCGAATTGAGGTTTGGTTGACAAATAGAACGAACAACACTGAAAACACAAGGAATATCATCGCATTTTCAGATTTGGGAGAAGGTAAACAAGAAAATCTACAAGGAAATCCAGGAAATGTTACCAATAGCGACATACCGGCAAATGATGCTAATGGATTATACGACTGGGCATCCAATCAACCTTTGATTCGAGGTTTTAACAATGCCGTAAGTGTTCTTTCTGCACAAACTAATTCGCCTGGACCTTTCCAACAAGCCATTCACTACGAAAAGGTAGAAAATGCAAAAAAACTAACCGAACAAGAATTCAGTTACAACGCCCAATTGGGATATATTTCATTGAATATTCCGTTAAACAATGACGAAGTTTTAGGTGTCGCTTATGAATATACATACAGGGGACAAACGTATAGAGTTGGTGAATTATCTACTGATGGTATAGATGGTCAAAATGCCTTGATAGTAAAACTATTAAAACCAACCATTACAAATCCAAAGAACAAAATATGGGATTTGATGATGAAAAACGTCTATTCTATTGGCGCATATCAAGTTGATCAACAAGGATTCCGTTTGAATTTATTGTACAACAATCCTGAAACTTCTCTATTGGTTCCATTTTTCCCGTACACAGGACTTGACGACGTTCAATTGGTTACAATGCTAGAAATGGACAGAATCAACCTGAATCAACAACCTTTTTCCGACGGAGTATTTGACTTTGTCCCTATATCATTTATGGGTAACAGGCAAGATAACGGTGGCACAATAAATACTAGAAATGGCCGTGTCTACTTTTCTACAATTGAGCCATTTGGAAAGACATTGAAGAAAAAATTGGAGGATGCAAATATGCCCCCTGTTTTTGTGGATAGGATTACTTTCACAGAACTATACGATTCTACAAAAACCGCAGCACAGCAAATACCAAGTAAAAATAGATTTGTCATTCAAGGAGAATACCAATCTTCCGTTACTTCTGATATACCTTTGAATGCTCTGAATGTCCCTGAAGGAGCTGTTAGTGTTACCGCAGGAGGAATAAAATTGACAGAAGGACTAGATTATACAGTCGATTATAATTTAGGGCGAGTTAAAATTTTGAACAATGGTATTTTGGAATCGAATACGCCGATAAAGGTTTCGATTGAAAGCAACTCCGTTTTTGGGTTTCAAGCTAGATCTCTTGTTGGAGGTAGATACAGTTACCGTTTCAATGAAAATTTCAACATTGGCGGTACTTGGATGAGAATGTTGGAAAGACCTGTTACCCAAAAAGTTGATATTGGCAGCGAGCCGTTCAAAAACAATATTTTGGGTGTGGATTTGGCCTTTAAAACGGAGCTTCCATTCTTAACGAAGTTGGTAGATTACTTGCCCGTTATTTCAACTCGAGAAAAATCTTTTCTGTCTTTCACCGGTGAATTTGCACATTTGATTCCGGGTTCACCAAAAGCAATTAACAAAACTGGGACTTCCTATGTAGACGATTTCGAAGGGTCGCAGTCTACCATCGACTTAAAATCTCCATCTTCATGGCACATAGCCTCTATACCACAAGGGCAATCCGATCTATTCCCTGAGGCCATCAATA
>JAHEMP010000196.1 GCA_024643585.1 Crocinitomicaceae bacterium
GGTCATTTGTTGTGTTGGCCGCTCCACCGTTCGTGAATACTTCGTTTGCCATTCCACTGTTGCAGTTAACAACTACCGTTCCAGTAACCGTTGCATGACAAGGTTTAGTGATGGTGTATGTATACGTTCCGTAAGGCACTGCTGTGAAGAAATCACCCAATGGATTTGCACCTGTAACGATACTTTGGTTGAATGTACCACTGTTGGTTAAAGTAACAGTTGCTCCGTTGAACGGCATTGGTGAACCTGGGCTAGAAACAAAGAAGAAAAGGTCATTTGTTGTGTTCGCTGTCAATGTCACATTTTGAACAACATTAGCACCTGCTACTGTTAAAGATCCAGTAGAAGTTGCATAACAAGTTTTACTTACAGAGTAAGTGTATGTGCCATTTGCGACAGAGGCAAAAACCGCATCTCCATTTGCATTGGTTAGAACGGTTGTGCTATTAAAATTCACACTTGCGTTTTGAATATTCGCTCCAGATCCAGATTCCGTTACGTGAATTGTAACACTGAATTGTCCAAAAGCTTGCATAGCCATGAACAATAATGCGACAATACTTAAGCTAATCTTTCCTTTCATAATTTATTTGTTTTTTGTTTTATTCAATTCTGTAATTTTTGAATCCATGCCAATCATTATTTTTTTAATGGCATCAATTCGGGATTCATTTTCTTTAATCAACTTTTCGAGCTCCTTATCGAAGTCATAATTTTGAGTTGCTGATTTATTTTCTTTATTACTTTTCATTCAATTCTGTTTATTAAGCCGAGCCTAAAAATTAAGGTTGAAACAGATTTCAGATGCAATACTATGACTATTGAATAAAAAAAGATTGAAGTACGCAGTCATTAAAACTCTACATTCAAAAAAGAGCGACCACAAAATGACTACAACAATATTCAATTAATTGAAAATGAGGTAAATAAACTCCTAAAAATAACGAAGAAATGGATAGTAAAAGGGTGGTTATTTTTACAATTGTGACAGAAAAGCAATTAAATTTTCATCGCGTTCCATGTCCATTTTTTTACGAAGTCGAAATCTAGCCATGTTAATACTCTTTACCGATTGGTAGGTAATAGCAGAAATTTCTTTTGAGGACATATTCAATCGTAAGAAAGCACAGATCTTTTTTTCGTTGGGCGATAAATCTGGAAAAGCATTGTTCAAAGCGTCGTAAAAATCGCTGTGAACTTCTTTGAAACGCGTTTCAAATTCTTCCCAAATCTTCGTAGAAGAATTCTGACGGAGTTCATTTATGAGTTGTTGAATGAAATCTTCATTGCTTCTTTTTACATCGGATTTAAGTTCGCTTAATTTCCGAGCAACAATGGTTATAAATTCATTTTTCTCCAACAGATACATCATGTTCGTTGCCAGCTCTTTGTTTTTATAGTTCAGCTTTTGATTCAAACTAATTTTTTCTAATTCCAGATTTTCTTTAATCAGTTCTGATTTAATGGTTTTGTTTTTTTGATTTATAAACAACAACACGAGTATTAAACCAAGAAACACAAAACAGATGAGGATCACCAAGTAGGTCAATTCTTTCCGTTGGTGTTTTGCTTCTTTTTTAACGTTTGCCAATTCTTTTTGCTGAAGCATGGCATCGAATTCGTATTGCAGGCTAAGTTGAATGAGTTGCTTCGAATTTTGCTCACCTAGAATTTCGGTGTAGTAACCAACGTATTTGTTCAAGTATTTCAAGGCTGAATCGGCTTGATTCCAATCCGTATAGATATCGCTTAAAAGTTTAGCATTGTCCATCGACAATTTCTTGTACTCATTGGCATTGGAAAGTGTATTGGATTCGAGAGCATATTTCAACGCTGCTTTTAAATCTCCTTCTTGATAGGACAGAAATGCGGTAGTATTGTAAATTTTACCCTCGTTGAAAGAGGAAGGTCCTTGGAATTGCTCGGTTTTATTTTTTAAGGTGCTTATCGCCAAATTGTTGAATTCTCTTGCCTTGGTGATTTTTCCTTTTGAGTAATATACCAAGGATAAATTGTTGTAAGCCATGGCAATGTCAGACCAACTTTCTTTTTTCGTGTAGATCTTTATTGCGTCCAAGAACAAGTTAATGGCTTCATCGTATTTCCCTTTTCGATGCAATATTTCTGCACAGTTGGACAAAGCTAATCCTTCGTTGAATTCATCCTTTATTTCTTTAAAAGCCAAACGAGCCTTTTTAAAATATATATAGGCTTGATCATTATTTTCGATTTCCAAATAAACGGCTCCGATGTTATTGGTGAGGTAAGGAATCAACTTCTTTAAATCGTATTTTTTCGCTACGTCAAGGCTGTTTTGGTATTTTTTTAAAGATTCGATGTAATTATTCTGAACCAAATGAATGTTACCCAGTATCATCAATATTTGCGCATAATCAAAATGCTTTTCACAAACTTGAAATTTATCCAAGGCTTTTTCATAGTATTTTTTAGATACTTCGAGATTGTCTTTCATGACATAAAAGTCACCAAGCGCTGCATTCGATTCGGCAATTCCGAGATCGTAGTTTAGCTTTTCAGCCAAATCCAACCCTTTTTTAGCGGAAAGTATCGCTGATTTTAAATTGGAATTCTGGTAGACTTTTGCCAGTTGCACATAAAGCAATACCTTCTCATTGCCCTCCGTTTTTTCCAAATTCTTTTGTAAAGTTAAGGTGTCGGAAAGATTTCCTCCTTGACAAAAAGAAGCAGGTGAAAATAGGAGTAAGTAAAACAGTATTAATGTGTACTTCATTGAGTCAAATATAAGCAAAAGTAAGTTGGTGATAAATTTTCAAGATCATAAACTGGAAGGGGAAAGGTGCTGAAATTTTAATACTACAACAACTTCCCATTGAAATCGTTCACCGAAAAATTTGTCGTGAGAACATAAAGCACAAAAAAAATGCCCACTTCAATTTTAAAATTTTCTCATTTTACCAAAATTTCCCCATCTTTATAAAAGAAAATTATACGTGCATGCCTTTCAATTCCATTTTTGGCTGGATCATGAAGAAACGAATTCATCAAATTGATTTGTTTCGGAAGTATCCTATAGAAGTACAACGTGAATTGTTTGAGAAAATGATTTCCAATGGTTCGTTCACGGAATTTGGTAAGAAATACGATTTCAAAAACATCAAAACAGAAAAAGACTTTCAAGAAAAAGTTCCCTTGCAATGTTACGAAGATGTAAAACCATGGATAGATAGAACCATTGCCGGAGAGCAAGGTTTGCTTTGGCCGACAGAAACGAAATGGTTTGCCAAATCTTCTGGAACGACTTCCGATAGAAGTAAATTGATACCCGTTACCCGCGAATCGCTCGAAGATTGTCATCAAAAAGGAGGAAAGGATTTGCTGGCGCTGTATTATGAAAATCACCCAACAGGACGTTTGTACAGCTTCAAACACATGGTGGTGGGTGGAAGTGCGGAGGTAAATCCCATGAGCGAGGACTCCTACACAGGTGATTTGTCCGCCATCATCATGAAAAATTTGCCTTGGTGGGCGGAAATCCGACGAACACCGTCCAAGGAAATTGCCTTGATGAACGAGTGGGAAGAGAAGATTGAAAAAATGGCACGAACGACTATGAACGAGGACATAGGTTTGTTGGTCGGCGTTCCTTCTTGGACCATGGTCATAGCAAAAAGGGTGTTGGAACTATCCGGGAAAAGCAACCTGAAAGAAGTGTGGCCCAATCTTGAGTGCTTCATGCACGGAGGTGTGAGCTTCGAACCGTATAGAGAAGAATTTAAAAAATTGATTCCCGATCCCAACATGAATTATGTGGAATCGTACAATGCCTCCGAAGGTTTTTTCGGCATTCAAGATCAAGCCAATACAAATCAATTGTTGCTCATGTTGGACTATGGAATCTACTACGAATTCATACCCATGGACGCGTACGATGGCGTTCATTCCAAAAAGACCGTTCTCCTGCAAGACATTGAAGTAGGAAAACAATATGCAATTGTCATTTCAACCAACGGCGGATTGTGGCGTTACATTGTTGGCGATACGATTGCCTTCACGGAGAAATATCCTTTCCGTTTTCGCGTTACAGGTAGAACGAAATCGTTTATCAATGCCTTTGGAGAGGAAGTTATCGTTGAAAATGCAGAAAAAGCCGTGGCGTATGCCTGCAACCAGACGCAATCGCAGGTGAGAGATTACACAGCTTGTCCCGTTTTCATGGAAGGTGAATCGCGTGGAGGACACGAATGGCTTTTTGAATTTATTCAAGAACCAGATGATTTCCAACTTTTCATGGCAAGCCTGGACGACAAGTTGCGCGAGATTAATTCGGACTACGATGCAAAACGAACAAAAGATTTGGTCATGGTTTTTCCGAAGGGAGAAATTCTACCCACAGGAAGTTTTGATCAATGGTTAAAATCGAAAGGAAAACTGGGCGGACAGAACAAAATTCCTCGTTTGAGCAACAACCGTGAAATTTTGGAACAAATTGTGCAAGAGGTAACGGTAGAAAAATAATTATGAAAATACTTGTCGCGCTTTTTTTATTGTATACTTCCTTTTCTTTCGGTCAATCGGAATGGACAGAATTGGCGAAATACAAGATGAACGAGCAAACGGTTTGGCATTCTGACATCATGGGGAATTTGTACATCGCCGACAAAGATGTCCTTATAAAATACGATACCGCCGGAATTTTTCAATATTCCCAAAGTATAAAATCGTACAACCGAATAGATGCTATTTTGCCCATCAACACCATGAAGATTTTGCTTTTTTCGACGCAACAGCAAACCTTTACCATTTTAGACAATACATTAAGCGAAGCTAACAAAACCTACGACCTTTCTTCCATGGATTTTGGCT
>JAHEMP010000197.1 GCA_024643585.1 Crocinitomicaceae bacterium
TCTCGAGGTTATTTCCAAAGGAGTATTTTTAACAGGGTCACGGATAACAAAATTTAAAAGTCCTCCGAATTGGGTGCCAAATTGCAAAGAAGCTGATCCACGAATTATTTCAATGCTCGACAAAGCTTCAATGGGTGGTGTGTAATAACTTTCTGGGTAACCCAATGCGTCTGCCGAAATATCGTACCCATTTTGTCTTGTGTTAAAGTTGGCTGCGCGATTTGGACTCAAGCCTCGACCACCTATGCCAATTTGAATTCCCGCCCCGTCGTTTTCCCACACATTTAATCCTGGAATACGCGCAAAAAGCTCTCTTGGATTTCCAGTAGATTTGGCTCCATTCATACTTTGAACGTCAATCACCGAATTTGTGCCAGTTGTAATTTGAACACCCTTAATTGCAGGCAAAAAACCAACGTCGTATTTGGATTGTCGTTGACGAATGATTTTCATCTCTTCAATTTCTTGAACTTTGGAGGTGTCTTGAGCATACGATATCAAAACAAAAAAGAATGAAAGAAATAAACCGGTGATTTTCATTACTTATTACTGTTTTCGAGCCATGCTCTGTGTTGGAGATTGTATTCTTTTCTCGATAAATCTATTTTTTTGTCTATCATTTTTTGGGATGGTCTACCATTTAATGCGACAAACACGTTTGCATGAACGGATGGGTTTTCAATTCTATATTTTTTATTGTTAATGACTAAAACCGTGTCGTTAAATTCATTTTTCAAAAAATGGGCAAATTGGATTATCATATCGGGTTGAGTTGACATTTGTTCTTCCTGTCGTTTTGTTAAATACCGAGAATTTACAATCTCAATTTCCCCTTTGGTATTCTTATCTCTGATGTAGAATGTTGCATTTCCCTCTTTGTGCATTAGCATAACGCGCCAAGAAAAGCGAAATCCCTCTTCGTTCCAAAACAGATCACCTGGATAGGCTAGGTACCGAAAAGGAATGACTATTTGAAGGATAACAAATAGGATGGAAGCATTATACAGTCTTTTTGCATTCGAATTCGTTTCTGAAGAGTCATTAGAAATCTCATTATATTTTAAAATGGATTTCAATTTATCAATAAACGTCAAATGAAAATCTTCTGAAAAGAAAATCAACGTTAAAACGATCATAACGATTGGAAAAACGCCGATTGGAAAAAGCCATCCTGTAATGAGATGAAAAGCAATAACGAAGAAATAGGCAAATGGTCTCGTTTTATTATTTAGAAGAAAAAAAACGATAAATAAATCATATGCACAACCGAACCAAGAAAACGCATAGGCAGTCCATTTTTGGCTAAAAAATGTTCCAACCAACGGCATGTCTCTGTGCGACTGAAGCCAGGTGAATAGTGGTTCAGCTTGCAATAACCAATCAGTATTTAATTTAGCGATACCCGCAAAAACATATACACAAGCGAGTTGAAATTGTAAAATTTGAATGTAAAACTTTGGGATTGTTTTACGGACAGATACTTTTCCCAACTTCGCATCTAGAGAAAATGATGCATTTGCAGGAAGCCAAATTAATAGGAAGGCAACAAGACTTATAAAGTAGTAATGGTTCAAGTAATTTGTTTTGTCAAGCAATTCGACGTAAGTGAATGACAGAAAAAAACAAACAATAGATAAACGATAATAATAACCAAGCAAGACGCCCAATGATCCTAATAGCATAAGAATAAAAGGCAGATACATTAACGAACCGCTTAATGGTTTAACCCATTCCAACCCATAAAATCCAAAGAAAAATTGAGGTTCAATGTACAATTCGTTCACCCATCCTTTTAAGATGAACCGAAGTGTTCCATACAAAGTCAATGCCCCAAATAGCAGTCTAAAGACTACCAATGGGGCAATGGAAATTCGATCGGAAAACTTGTAAATGGACATTAATCTCCGTCGTTATCTTGATAGGTAATCAATATGCCAAATGCAGATGTCATATCGGTTTTAATTGCAACAACCAAATTTTGCATTTTCGTATACAAGGCATCAAGTTGACCTGGATTGTTTTGAATTTCAATTAAAATATCGTCGTTCAAAGCGTTTAAATCCGTCAAAATACTACTGAAACCACTATTTATTGTAGAAACAATACTCGATTTTTCTAATGCCAATAGATAATCATCCATACCTAGATTATCAATTCCATTTGCCCCTTTTCCTTGAAATAAATCGCGCAAGGTGATAACGTTTTGTTTCAGTATTAGCAATGAAATCTTCGCATAAGGCGATTCGACATAACTTATTTGCGGTATTCCTAAACTCTGTTTTCCAATCGGAATTCCCAATTTAGCATTCTTTGCCAATTCATATTCTTTGCAGAATTCATTCATCAATTGCGAAAAACCACTGGTTGATTCCGTTCCTGTTGATGTTCCAAACGTAGCAGAGTAACCTCCATTCCAAGCAGCATTTACCGAGTTGACTTCGGCAGTCATTTTGGTTAGAATATTGTCGACGTATGTTTGCATTTGGGTACTCCCAATCAATTCATTTTTAGCATTGTTTCTAAAAAATATAAATTCCAAGGCCGGGAAACCAATAGCATCTATATTTTCTAAAAGAGCAAGGTTGGTATTTGCATTTCCTGCATTTGTAATAATTTTCGTTGTATCTGTAGGGAAAGTTCCCAAGGCCGCTCTCAAACCTACGTTCATCGAAGGTCCAAACTCGTAAACTTTCACTTTGTG
The DNA here is from genome assembly GCA_024643585.1 of Crocinitomicaceae bacterium. Lineage (GTDB taxonomy): Bacteria > Bacteroidota > Bacteroidia > Flavobacteriales_D > Crocinitomicaceae > UBA2040. The sequence continues at coordinate 2,702 of JAHEMP010000197.1, forward strand.
AAAACTTAAAACAGCCGTTTGCCACCTCATTTGTAACTCTTCTAGTGAAGCGTCGTCTTGAACCGTTTTAAATTGGTTCCAGCTCGTATTCAATTCGCTTACTGAATTTTGCAAATTCAAAAAATTAGGTAAAACAATTTGATTTGCAATATGCGTCAGCATTTCACCTTTTTTAAAATCGCTAACTTCATCCTCATTCGCATTCTTTTTTTTACACGAAAAGGCAGTTACAAGTATAAATAGGATGAGTAAAAGTGAATAGAGTTTCATGCTTTAATATTTAGCTGTGAGTGCTGCTTTTATTGCGTTCAAATCAGATAAGGTCAAATTCCATAGATTATCTCCAAACATTGCCATTAGCACAGAATGCTCAGCGGTTGAAAGGTTTCGAGTTTCTAAAGGTGAATAGCGTAAATTCCATGAAAAGGCATATGCTTCAGAAAGAACATGAAGGTATTTGGCTTGATCATTTCCAAAGTATGAAATAGCTGTATTTAGGTAGGATAAAGCTTGATGGGCAGAAATATCCTCCCAGGTCTCTCGAATTGTTAAAATAGCAGCGTCTCTATCTGAATAGGATTTATTTACAATGGCGGCACGTCCCTTTAAAAAGTTATCCATCATTTTTGAATTTGAACCCAATGTTGCATTTTGTTTATTGCAATACTCAGCCCAAAAATCAGTACCAAGAGTTGTCGGGAAATTAATGGGTACTCCAAAATATCCAAAGGCTTCGTCCCAATGGTGGGCCATAGCCGTATAATATTGACCATTTGAAGGATCCACGGCAGATGTGTTGTCCACATTCATTTTTACATCTCCAAAATATTCATTTAAAGCTTGGTACATGAAAACAGCTCCCATAATTGATTTTTCAATCAACTCAGGATAATCAAAGCCATTAGCGCTAAATAAATACGTGGAAGTTCCAGAAACTAAAGTACCTGGTTGTCCTGCTGAAGCCGATTGAGCAAAGAATTGACTTGCATAGGCAACAGAGTCCAAATAATTCTCAATCAAAGTTTGATCTAGTGAAAAACATTTGTCTTTCAGTTGTTTCGAGCTTGTAAAGGTAAAAGGGTTGTTTACGTTACTGAACATGTCGTGTAAAACTTGAGGGTCAAGTGTAGATGTTTCACCTGATTCAATGTACACAACCATTTCACGCAGTTGATTTAATCGGTCATTTTGACCAGAATAATCAACAGTCGAATTCCCTGCCTCATCAGTGAAATTATAGGTTGAAGGAATGGAGTAGCTTGGAGATGACGCATAAACACATGATCCATTATCCTTACTCGCTTTCTTATCAAAGTTAGAAGCAAGTTCGTCTGTGCAGCCTTTTTTCCGACAAGAAGCCAGTGAGAGGACAATAATTAATAGGGAGAGTACTGAGTTTTTCATGTTATTTATACTAATTCTAAATTACGAAACAAAAGTACCTGCAGATTGGACGAACGGCAATACCATTTTTATGGTATTTCGCTAAATTTCTTTTAAAGTTCATTAACTTTCCGTTGTGAAAAAACAGATTCTTATTGGAGAAAGTGGGGGGTCTAAAACGGATTGGGCTCTGTTAGTTGAAGGCGAACTAATATGGGAATATAATGGACCATCCTTGCATCCAAACAATTGGAATCTCCTTGTTTTTGAAAACCTTAATCAATACCTAATATCGAAAAATTTGGATTTTTCTAAAACGGAATTATTTTTTTTTGGAGCCGGTTGCAATAGAACTGAAATGGCCGTTGTTTTAGAAAATCACTTTATTTCTTTTGGATTTAAATCAACAAGAATTTATGGTGATTTGAAAGCAGCGGGCTTGGCATGTTTGGGAGATGGTGACGGTTACGTTTCGATACTTGGTTCTGGTTCCGTTTTCATCGATTTCCGACAAGGAGAGGTTTATGACTATTATGGAGGGTTTGGGCGTCAGACGGGTGATGAAGGCGGAGGATATTATTTTGGAAAACTTGTCCTGACAGATTTTCAAAATAAGAAATTATCTCCAATTCAAGAGTCAATTCTAAAATCTGTAATAAGCAAAACAGAACAAGTAGCTATTGAACAAGGTCAAATAACGGATGACATCTTTTTGGGATTAGCTCAAAAATTGAGCG
>JAHEMP010000198.1 GCA_024643585.1 Crocinitomicaceae bacterium
TTGATCCCGAGTTATAAGACTATCAATATATATTGAAGGATAGATAATTGAAAGCGTGTCGCTAGCTTCGTTGTACACCCTATTCCACAGGTTGAAGTCATGTTTGGTTATTGGGCCTAATTTCAGAGATGAGGAATCATTCAATAAATTGTATTTTAATTCTCCTCCCAATCCCGCAAATTTTTGAATGCTGCTAGCGTTTGTTTTTCGAACAGGAGCAAAACCAATTCCTTGATCAATCCAGGTACTATCGTTTGAAATGCCTCCATTTAGTGACAAGTCATTTTGATTGTACTTTCCTAAGATTAATCCTGAAAACTTTTTTGAATTAAATCTATAAGAACCTTGAAGACTTTGGTTAGAAAATCCACCGTTTCGAACCATGGAATTCGCTACAGACGAGCTATTTCGATTTATTTCTAAATTTAAAAGAGATTTATTTTTGAAAGTTTGCTGGTAATCGGCATGCAAAAATTGAGTACCCTTGGTGCCGAAAGAATAGAAAAATCCAATATGAGGCAAACCGCTTACCATGAATTTTTGTTGTAACCCTTTGTCCGTATATAAAAATAAGCTTGGTGATTGCTTATAAAAGTCGATGGTTGGAACCGAATTAAATTTACCCAATTGTCCTCCAGGAAGGGATGAAAGTGGAAAAGTATAAGTTAGATCAAATGTGTCAATGTCGCCCCCTGTTCTAGTGAAAAAGGTTAATGTATCATCATTTGCGGTGTATTGTTTGTTCTGACAGAAACTATCAAAAGGCTTTATTAAGCCCATAAATACAGCAAATACAAATGTTTTCAACTCAGCTTGTTTTGGATAAAATTACAAAAAAAAAGGGGCTCAAAGCCCCTTTGTATCACTGTTGTGAAATATCTTAAAGATTGTTGATTTTAACTTGTAAACCAGACTTCAAGTTAGCCGCTTTTTTAGAGTGGATAACGTTGTTTTTAGCCAAACGATCCAACATAGATGTCACTGACGCCAACATTTCTGAGGCTTCTTTTTTGTCAGTTAAACTACGTAACGTACGCACAGCATTACGAGCTGTTTTGTGTTGATATTTGTTACGAAGTCTTTTCGTTTCGTTTGATCTAATTCTTTTTTTTGACGACTTATGATTTGCCATTTTTTCTTTTTTTTAGTCTTTTTGTGCTCGTAGCCCATAGGAGAATCGAACTCCTGTTACCAGGATGAAAACCTGGCGTCCTAACCACTAGACGAATGGGCCCAACTTAATGTTTTAGTAGCCCATAGGAGAATCGAACTCCTATTTTACGGATGAAAACCGCATGTCCTAACCGTTAGACGAATGGGCCAAAAATATGTCCTTTGTTATTTTCGGAGTGCAAATATAAGTTGAAATTCTTTAATTGCAAATGCTTTTAAGAAAATATTTTACTTTTTTTAATCAATCATTGTTTGAAACCCATTCGTTTGCTTGTTTTCATCTGAAGATCAGCACTTATCTCCAAAATCTGTGCTAAAGTAATTTCTTCTACCATTTCATATGGCGGAGTCAACAAATCAAAGTCGAGTGCGTGTGAAAATGAGCTTTGGATGATGTGCTTTAATACTTGAGGTTCTGATGTATTGGTTTCTGGATCCTTAAATAAAAAGCCCAATTGACCCTCTCCTTCAACCATAATATGTGATTCGTGGTTCACAAATATTCTACCAATTAAAAAACCAGAATCATTCAATCGACTGTAAATAAAAGAATCAGCAAGGAAGTTATATATATTTATTATTCCAAAATAACCATTGGATTGATTTTCCTTTAGGTACTTTCCATTCCATGCTTCGTGTTCATCTTGTAGTCTAAAAACGTTCGAATGCATATGAAATATCAATGCATCACTTCCAATCATGACTTTTAGTTCGTTGTCCCCTCTTTCTTCAGCGTGTAAACGAATTCTATCGTCATTGATTGAAGGTTTTATTGCAACAATTTCTTCCTCAATCGTGCTTTTTATTTTCAAAAAAACTTTGTGTGTTTCTTGACTTATGTCCTGTTTTAATTTGGATTTGGATTCCAAAAGATTCAGAATGGTCTGCCGATTGGTTTCTAATTTTTTCATTTTAATAGGCTTTAGCAAATATCACTCGTCCTTTTGAAGGCTTTCCAGAATACATACATACACCGGCAACTTCTTTAGTTTCCAATGGAATACAGCGAATCGTTGCTTTTGTTTCTTCTTTAATCTTCGCTTCCGTTTCTGTTGTGCCATCCCAATGCGCTAAAAAGAATCCGCTATCACTTTTCAAGCGTCTTTTAAACTCGTCATACGTATCTACTTCATGCGTATTATCCGATCGGAAGGTTTTTGCTTTTTCAAGTAGGTTCGACTGAATAGAATCTAATAATTCTTTAATATTTACAGCAAATCCATCCAATCCAAGGGTTGTTTTTTCTTTGGTATCTCTTCGTACGACCTCCGCTTGATTGTTTGCCAAATCTCTCGGTCCAATAGCAACGCGCACAGGAACACCTTTGGCTTCGTATTCAGCAAATTTCCACCCTGGCCTTTTGATGGAATCATTATCGTATTTAACAGAAATACCAATTTTTCTCATCTCTTTTGTTAAAGCATTAACTTTTTCGTCAATTAGCCTCTGCTCCTCTTCTGTTTTAAAAATTGGTATGATCACAACCTGAATTGGAGCCAATGCCGGGGGCAGCACAAGTCCATCGTCATCAGAATGTGTCATAATTAAAGCGCCAATAAGTCGAGTACTTACACCCCAAGATGTTGCCCAAACATAATCTAGTTTTCCCGTGTTATCTGTGAATTTAACATCAAAAGCTTTGGCGAAATTCTGCCCTAAAAAATGAGATGTACCTGCTTGAAGAGCCTTGCCGTCCTGCATCATTGCTTCAATGCAATACGTATCGAGAGCACCCGCAAACCGTTCACTTTCTGTTTTTCTTCCACGAATTACGGGCATTGCCATAAAATCTTCAGCGAAGTCCGCATAAACCTCTAGCATTTGTTCTGTTTCCTCAATAGCTTCTTGTTTGGTAGCATGGGCAGTATGACCTTCTTGCCATAAAAATTCTGTGGTTCTTAGAAACAATCTCGTTCTCATTTCCCACCTAACAACATTCGCCCATTGATTAATTAGAATTGGAAGGTCTCTATAGGATTGAATCCATTTCTTATAAGAATTCCATATAATGGTTTCAGAAGTAGGTCTAACGATTAGTTCTTCTTCTAGTTTGGCGTCAGGATCGACTATCACGCCTGAACCATCCTCGGCATTTTTTAATCTATAATGGGTAACTACAGCGCATTCTTTGGCAAATCCGTCAACATGTGAAGCTTCTTTACTCAAATAAGACTTAGGAATAAACAACGGGAAATAGGCATTAGAATGACCAGTTTCTTTGAATTTAACATCCAATGCATCTTTCATTTTTTCCCAAATGGCATATCCGTATGGTTTTATCACCATACACCCCTTCACGTCCGAATGTTCCGCAAGATCTGCTCGATCCACAATTTCATTGTACCATTTTGAATAATCGTCTGCTCGTTTAGTATACTCTTGTGCCATGTTTTAATTTTGTGCTATTTTAACGGGAAAAGTTTGTAAAAATAGGAAGAAAACTATAATTTCGGTAGATAAAATTGCTCACTGATGAAATCAATCATTAATATATTTGGAATTCTGTTTGCCTTCTTATTGATTAGTTCATGTTCAAGTTCTCGTCCTATAGCAGATGATGACGTTTACATGATGAAAACTTCCGCTGTGCCAATAGGAGAAAATTTAATGGATGAAACTTCCTATGCGACTTTCAAGTATCGTGAAGATAATAATAATCCTACTGCGGGGTATTACAATCCTGAAAATGAGTCTCTAGCCAATGACAATAGATCTTTTGCAATGTCACCAAGATTATTTATAAACTATAGCGTGATGTTTGGCATGTCAAATTCATACAACCATATGTTTTACAATCCATACATGAACTCATACAGCTACTTCGGTTCTCCATATTGGGGTAATAGCGGTTTCGGTAACTACTATGGAATGAATTCCCCTTATTTTCTTTCAACGCCGGCATATTCTACTAATTCATCAAATTCCGGCCATTTCTATAGTTCCGGAAACAAGGTGAGCGGACCGAGATCTACTAATTCTGGTTATTATTCAGGTGTTAGCAGGGGAGGTTCACAGCAATTAAAATCTCAAGTTAAGTATTCTGGTTCAACAAACGGTATGAATACCGTTTCGAAACAAACGATGTCGCGTGAATCGTCTGCTCGAAATTCTTATTCTAGAGAAAAAGCAATTTATTCCTCTTCGAACAGGGTAAATACGAATCCAGATGCAAGGAGACAAAATAATACCAACGCTCAAACTGGTCCAAAACAAATTAGAAATATTCCCAGTTATGTAAATACGAATGCCCGAAATACAAGAGTCATTAATTCTTCAACAGGAAATCAAACTCCTCGTGGAAACTCAAGTAATTCAAATCAGACAGTTCGTTCAGGTGGAAATAATGGTTCTAGTGTTCCTTCTGTGCGTTCAACTACCCCTTCTGCGCCAAGCGGAAGAAGGAAATAATCTATTTTTTTGATGAAAATTGTTTCTGGCATTTCTGTGCTTTTGCTTTCGGTTTTTTCATTTGGCCAGGGAGATGCTGATTTGTTTAGGTATTCAAAAAGCGATATTCAAGGCGGAGCTCGATTTGAAGCCATGGGCGGTTCCTTTGGTGCGCTAGGCGCGGATATCAGTTCGTCTCAAATTAATCCAGCAGGCTTTGGAAGGTATTCTA
>JAHEMP010000016.1 GCA_024643585.1 Crocinitomicaceae bacterium
TTTAAAAGGATTGGAAGTTAATGGACGGGCTTTGGATGTTAAAATTGCCTCCCCAAAGGAAAATCGTCCAGCTCCAAAACCTGCAGCGCCCGCCAAAAAGCCTTTCACGAAAGAAAACAAGTTTCAAAAACCTTTCTCAGGACCGAAAAGACCCAGAATTTCGCCAAATGATGAAAAGGAGAGATTTTCAAATAGGCCTGAAAGTAAAAAAGAAGAATAATTTCTAAAAAAATAGTTTATGTCTGATGCTATTCATCAAGGACATGTAATTTCCAAAATCGACGATAACGGAATTGCACATGTTGAATTTGGTCACCCTTTGAGTAATTCATTACCTGGTAAAATTTTAAACCTATTAGCAGACACGATTACTGAAATGGGTAAAAATCAAGAGGTAAAGGTTATTATTTTATCATCTGCAGGCGAAAAAGCATTTTGTGCTGGCGCAAGTTTTGACGAGTTAATTTCTATTGATGATATGGATACTGGAAAGATTTTCTTTTCTGGTTTTGCAAATGTTATAAATGCTTGTCGCAAATGTCCAAAATTTATTATTGGAAGAATCCATGGTAAAGCTGTTGGCGGTGGAGTAGGAGTAGCTTCTGCAGTTGATTATTGCTATGCCACTCGTTACGCGGATGTCAAACTTTCTGAATTAGCCGTTGGAATAGGGCCTTTTGTTGTTGGACCCGCTGTTGAACGTAAAATAGGTTTGTCTGCTATGAGTCAGTTGGCTATGAACGCAACAGAATGGCGTTCAGCTGAATGGGCAATGAAAAAAGGTTTGTATGCCGATGTCTTTGACTCAGCAGAGGAAATGGACGAAGAGATATCTAATTTAGCAAATCGCTTAGCTACAAGTAACCCAGAAGCAATGCGGATGCTAAAGGAAGTTTTTTGGCAAGGCACGGAACACTGGGATCAATTGCTCGCAGATCGCGCAGCTATGAGTGGTGAGCTCGTTTTGAGCGAATTTACTCGAAATGCCATCAATAAGTTTAAGGCTAAATAGATTGAATAAGAAAAAATTTAAAGTCCACTTAACGGTGGGCTTTTTTGTTTTAAAAACCATTTGAAAAAACAAGAGTTGCAAACGATAATGGATTGATTGATAATAATTTTAAAAAACTCTTGTTAATAAAAGTAAGAAATCATATCTTTGCACCCCCAATTTAGGGGAATTGTCTTATTTAAAAATAAAAGATTGTGGATACATTAAGTTACAAAACCCGATCTGCGAATAAAGAAACTGCTGATAAGCAGTGGTTTATCGTGGACGCTGAAGGCCAAGCACTTGGTCGTTTAGCAAGCAAGGTGGCGAAAGTTATCCGTGGAAAACACAAGGTTAACTTTACCCCACATGCAGATTGTGGTGACTACGTAATTGTAATCAATGCCGAAAAAGTTTCTTTTTCAGGTGCAAAATTGGTTGACAAGGAGTACGTTCGCTACACAGGATACCCAGGAGGTCAAAAAACGACTACTGCGGAGGAAATGTTGAGAAAACATCCTACACGTTTAATTGAAAAAGCGGTTAAAGGGATGTTGCCTAAAAATACTTTAGGTAGAGAACTATTTAGAAACCTTAAGGTATATACAGGTTCTGAGCACAAACAAGAAGCTCAAAAACCATCTGTACTTGACCTTAATACATTCAATTAAGATGGAAATAATCAACACATTAGGAAGAAGAAAAACTTCAGTAGCACGCGTTTACATGAAAAAAGGTAAAGGTGTTATGACTGTAAATAAAAAGGACTACACGGAAATGTTTCCGATTTCTGTTTTGCAGGCGAAAATTAATCAACCTTTTCAATTAACTGACACCGTAGGTCAATATGACGTTACAGTGAATGTTGTCGGAGGAGGAATTAATGGTCAAGCAGAAGCAATTCGTTTGGGTATCTCTCGTGCACTTGTAAAAGTGTCTGAAGAAAACAAACCATTGTTGAAAGCAGAAGGTTTAATGACACGTGACCCGAGAATGGTTGAACGTAAGAAACCAGGTCAACCAAAAGCACGTAAAAAATTCCAATTCTCAAAACGTTAATCACCCGTTATTTTGGCGGTTGTTTAGTATCCAAGTCCAGAGTACTCTCAGTTTAAACTGACCCTTTGCGATTGAAATTACTAGAGCCTGCCTGTCAGAGCGACAGCGCAGACAGGGAACGTAAACAATTTAAAAAGAAAAAAATGTCAAAAGTATCATTTGAAAAGTTATTAGAAGCAGGTGTCCACTTCGGTCACTTGAAAAGAAAATGGAATCCGGCAATGGCGCCGTATATCTTTGAAGAGAAAAAAGGTATCCATATCATTGATTTGAATAAGACAATCGCGCACTTAGACACAGCAAGTGCAGCAATGAAACAAATCGCCAAATCCGGAAAGAAAATTCTTTTCGTTGCAACTAAAAAACAAGCTAAAGATTTAGTAGCGGAAAAAGTGAAAGAATTGAATATGCCATTCGTGACCGAAAGATGGTCAGGAGGTATGTTAACAAACTTTCAAACAACTCGTAAGTCTATTCGTAAAATGTCGTCAATCGACAAAATGCAAACAGACGGAACTTGGGAGACATTGAACAAAAGAGAAAGATTGTTCAAAACACGTCAAAGAGAAAAATTAGAGAAAAACTTTGGATCAATTGCTGATATGACTCGTCAACCAGCAGCTGTTTTCTTAGTTGATATCTTGAAAGAGCACATTGCTTTACACGAAGCAAAACGTTTGAATATTCCAGTTTTTGCAATGGTAGATACAAATTCTGACCCACGTCAGGTTGATTTCCCAATTCCTGCAAATGACGATGCGACTAAATCTATTTCTATTATTTTGGATTCAATTTGTGATTCAATCAAAGAAGGATTAGAAGAACGAAAAGCTGGAGGTGGATCTGATAAGGATGCTGAAGGTTCTGATGAAGCTCCAAAAGCAGCAAAAACGACTCGCCCTCGTAAAGAGAAAGTTGAAGAAGCTCCAAAAGCAGAGACAGTAGAAGCTCCAGAAGAAGCAAAAGCTTCAACAGAAGAAAAAACAGAAGAATAATTAACAAAAGAAATAAGAAGAGCTATGGCAATCACGGCATCTGATGTAAATAAATTGCGCCAACAGACTGGCGCAGGAATGATGGACTGCAAAAACGCATTGGTTGAGGCTGATGGCGATTTTGAAGTAGCTGTCGATATCCTTCGTAAAAAAGGACAAAAAATTGCAGCGAAAAGAGGCGAAAATGACGCGAAAGAAGGTGTTATTTTTGCTGAAGTAACAAACGGTGGAAAAACTGGAATTGCTTTAAAATTGAACTGTGAAACGGATTTCGTTGCGAAAAATGACAACTTCCGTAATTTTGTGGATTCGTTATTGAAAGTGGCTATGGCTAAAATGCCAGCTACAGTTGAGGAATTAAAAGCCTTGCCGTATGACGAAAAATTATCTATCGACGAAAAAATCACTGAACAAATTGGTGTAATCGGAGAGAAATTGGATTTGTCAGGATATGAAGTGGTAAATGCAGCGAAAGTTGTTGTTTACAACCACCCTGGTAACCAATTGGCAACTATCGTAGCATTGAATCATGATTCAGATGCTGCTGAAGATGCAGGTAAACAAGTTGCGATGCAAGTTGCTGCTATGAACCCAATCGCTTTGAACAAAGACGGAGTTGACGCAAGAACAATCGAGCGTGAATTGGAAGTTGGAAAAGAATTAGCGATCCAAGAAGGTAAACCAGCAGAAATGGCAGATAAAATTGCACAAGGACGTTTGGGTAAATTCTTTAAAGAAAATACTTTGATGAGCCAAGAATTTGTTCGTGATAACAAATTGACTGTTGAGGAATTTTTGACGAGCACAGAAGCAGGATTAACTGTTACTGATTTCAGAAGAATTTCTTTAAGCTAAAAGGAATCTAAAATTTGAAAGCCGATAATCATAATGATTATCGGCTTTTTTTTTGATTCAACTATGGAATTTATAAAAAATGAAGTTCCGGAAATTTGGAATTATTGCATTGAAATGAAAAAAGCGTAGGAAACTTAAAATTCATTTAAAAGTGTGTGTTCAATTTTCTTATCTTTGGCACGCTTCAAATAGCTCGAATAAAACATGAAATACAAGAGAATTTTACTCAAACTAAGTGGTGAGTCCTTAATGGGAAACAAACAGTTTGGTATCGATAATGAAAGATTAAGTTCGTATGCGCAACAAATAAAAGAGATTCATCAATTAGGTGTTGAAATTGCAATTGTTATCGGAGGAGGTAATATTTTCAGAGGTGTTCAAGCAGAAGAAGGAGGCATGGATAGAACGCATGGCGATTATATGGGCATGTTGGCTACGATGATTAATTCAATGGCTCTACAAGCAGCTTTGGAGTCAACAGGCGTTAACACAAGACTTCAATCGGCTATCGAAATGAAGGAAATTGCAGAGCCTTTTGTTAGAAGAAGAGCAATGCGCCACCTTGAAAAGGGACGGGTGGTTATCTTTGGAGCAGGTACTGGAAACCCATATTTTACGACAGATTCAGCTGCATCGTTGAGAGCTATTGAAATAGATGCTGATGTAATATTGAAAGGTACCAGAGTAGACGGAATATATACTGCTGATCCGCTAAAAGATCCGACAGCAACTAAATACGATGTTATAAGTTTTGATGATGCCTACGGTAAAGGACTGAAAATAATGGACATGACAGCCTTTACCTTGTGCAAAGAAAATGATTTGCCAATAATAGTTTTTGACATGGATACTCCTGGAAAATTGATGAAATTAATGTCAGGAGAACAAATTGGTACAATAGTGAGAAATTAATTGTTGAATTTGAAAATTTGATATGATAGAAGAATTACAAATGATTTACGACGAATTCAAAGATGCAAATAACAAATCTTTGGAACGTTTAGAGGTAGAACTTTCGAGAATCAGAGCGGGAAAAGCGACACCGTCCATGCTTAGCGGTGTAATGGTTGATTATTATGGAATGTCGACTCCACTTCAACAAGTTGCAACAGCAAGCACCATGGACCCAAGAACAATTACTGTTCAACCTTTTGAAAAAGCAATGTTGGATGAAATTGCAAAAGGTATCATTAATTCAAATCTAGGGTTTGCTCCTCAAAGCAATGGTGAAATCCTAATCATTAATGTCCCAGCCTTAACGGAAGAACGTCGTCGGGAACTTGTTAAAAAGGCGAAAGCCGAATGCGAAAATATGAAGGTTGCTGTGCGCAATCACCGTAAAGACGCTATTGATATGGTTAAGGACTTAAAGAGCGAAGGTCTTTCTGAAGATTTAGCTAAGGATGCTGAGGGAGAAATTCAAAATATTACGAATGCTTACGTAAAATCTATAGATGATCTTCTTGAATTGAAAGAGAAAGATATAATGACTATATAACTTTTAAGAACATAGTTTGCCAAGACGGCTAGAAGATGATTGGTCATAGATTAATTTTCTTCTAGCCGTCTTCGTACTTTAGGAAGTTTACATTATTAATATTTCCACCCTTCTATTGGCTTGTTCCTCTTCTTTACGCATAGGATTGGGATAAATTGGCTTTGTTCCGCCATATCCAACAGCTTTCATTCTTTTTTTACTAATCCCACTATTAATCAAATAATTCATCACCTGTTTGGCCCTATCTTCCGACATCTTTTGTCCTGCACTAGTGGTTTCATTTGGCTCATAAACATGACCTTGAATTTCGATTTGAATCTTAGCATTCAATCCCATGAATTCGCGTAGTCTTAGCAGAATTGGTTCGGCGCTTGGTAAAAACTCGGAAGTACTTGGCTTGAATTGTATTTCTTCTAATTGAATGGATTTGCCTTTTTTCAACTGCTGAAGCTTAATCACAATTTTCTTTTCATTGTCTGTTGAGATTTCTTCTTTTCGGTCCACAAAGAAATAACCTTCCACGCTGCATTCTATTGAAATGATGCCACTTTGTGTTGGCTTAAATAGCAAATCGCTCGCCTTTTCCTTTATGTCCATACCTTTAATTCCGAACAAATGGATAAGAGCAATAACTGGGTCGCCGGTTTCAACATCTCGTAATTCTATTGAGCTTACATTTGCTTTTGAATCATCCGTTAAATCGACTAATTTGGTTTTATTGTCACTTGGTTTATAAATTTGCTCAACGTTGTTTGGGACCAATTCGACGTCCATGTTAATCTTAGTTTTTTTCGACTTTCGAGTAAAAATCACAAAATGAATTTTATCGCCTTTCCTTAGGCTCAGAGAACGTAAACCATTTTTAATATCCCTATCTACTAACCAAACAATCGGCGAAGACTCTCGCACCAGCATCCTTTTTATTTCAGCCTTTCCACTTTCAATATCACCGCAAATATCTTTGCCGTCTGTCTGAAAAACGACCAAATTTAAATCGCCTGATTCTGTTTCAACTTTGAGATTAAATCTGCCATCGTATTCTGCCACAAACGAAAACCACACAGAATTTGCGATTTCCAAACCAGATAAAGCGGTATATGCCTTGAACTCATCTTTTTTTCCTGCAGTTCCTGGCAATTCTATAGAGGAAGTTCCTGATTGTAAAATTGGAAGTGCACCGTCGCAATCGGCCATATTTTCGGACGTAATGGGTTTCAATCTACCTGTTCCACAGGCAAAAAGAAGGGTCATTAAAAAGAGAAATTTTAGCAAATTGTGCATTAATAAAAACGTTGTTTCAAACTTGAAATCGCAATAACCGTAACTTTACTTTACAATATACAACAACTTCTAAAATGTTATATACAGAAATTGGGCCAGAAAGGTTACGTTCATTGGTAAGTACCTTTTACAATGAGGTATTTTCTAATGATATATTAAAACCCTTATTTGCAAATAGTGATAGGGGTGAAGTCGAAATAAAACAATTTCAATTTCTAACCCAGTTTTTAGGCGGGCCTGCATTGTACACAGAGCAACACGGACAACCTAAAATGAGAATGCGACATTTCCCGCATGCCATCACACAAACAGCTAAAAATGAATGGTTAAAATGTATGCACAAGGCAGTATATAGTTTGGATCTCGAAAAGGATCTGCAGAATAAATTGTTTAGCGTATTTCCGAAATTGGCGGAACACATGGTAAACTCATAGTTTTAAAGATAGGTTACCTTCAATATTGACAATTACTCTTAATTCGTTTGCGCCTACTTGCAAGTCGGATAAATTCAAACTCGATAAATTCCCAGAAAGGGATACGAATTCGCCTTTTTGATATTCTATCTTCGTGTTCAACTGTTTCTCAATTTCCAATCTACCATTTTCCATTTGTTCAGTTAAGTCAAACTTCGTGGAATTGCGAAAAGTGTCCGTCAACTTTTTGTCAAACATCCATTTAGCTGATTTCAAAATAGCGTCATGTGTTCGCAAATCAAAAGTCAAATCAGGGAAACTTATTTCCTTGGTTTTTTGATCAAAGTACGGTGTTCCCAATAGATAAATGGTTCCTTTTTTGCTTCCGGAAAAATCAACTTTAAATAGAAGTTGCTTTCCAACTGGTCCAAGTGCCTTTAATTCCGAGATTATAATTTTCTTCTTTTTGAATGGGATTACCATCCCACTTATTTCTTGATTGAAAATTGCATTTAAACTGTCGTATGATAACAAAGTCAACAACGGTAAATTAAAATTTTCTTTGCTTGGAACTTTTGATAATACGGGTAAAGAAGGCTTGCTAATGAAAATTGAATCGGATGAAAAAATGGGGCTTAATTCCATATTAATATTAATATTGGCTTTTTGCTTTGAGAACGTGATGGGCTCAATTTCAACAGAGCGAGGCTGAAAATATAGATGACCAATGCCGGGAATGTCAATTGATTCTTGCATGACTTTCCATGCTTGACTTACGGGCGTTAGAAGGTCTACTTTTTCTATTTGGTCATCAATATCTGACTCCAACGTTTTCAAATACGAGCTCATTTCTTCTTCAATTAATTTAGAAGCATCGTATTTGAAGAATGTCAATTCGCAAGGGTCAACTGGTTTTACACTGATTAATTTTGTTTTACTTTTTAATTGGTAATTTGATGCAATGGATATCTCACTCTCAAAGTTGATTTCCAATTTTCGCAAAGGTTCACCGACACCGCAGCTTACATAAATTCTTGGGGTGAGACAAAAAGGATCTGATCCGAAAACGGAGGAGCATTGAGCACAATAGTTCGCTCGAATGTTGTACTCACCTAGAATTTGATATGACAATTTTTTATTTACACCATTAAAAAGTAAAGGTTTACGAATGAAATAATATTGAAATGAAACACCGTCGCATTGTTCTTCATTCCCTTTAAATGTTTTAGGCAGGGATTTATCTACCAAATCAAAATAAGGAGATAAGTTTATTTCTAAAGGGATTTTAACTGTGCTAGTGACTTGTGGGGCGGGTCTGAGTGTTTCGTTTGTTATTAAAGGTTGTTGTGGAACAATACTGCCACATGAAACTAGAAAAAGTTCCATCAAAAAAACGGTAAAAAGAGCAAAAAATATTCTCATGTTTACAAAGTTAATTATTCCAGTTTTGTGATGGTGTATTCATTACTTCTGAAAGTACTTTTTATTTGTGGTTTTCGAATACTTAGTGCGTATAATACTTAATTTAGAGGACGGAAATACTATTAAAAAATGGAAGATTTATTTTTGAATTTGGGAATGTCTCATACAATTTCGAAAACAATACCCTACTTACTTTCTATCTTGGTGGGTCTATATTTGGCAAGAATAATATTTAAATCTCAAAGGGTGAAAAATAAAATTGCAAAATTAATTGTGGCAATTTTGGCGTTCATAGTCCCATTTGGAATCTATTTCGCATTTAATCCAATTTATGAAGGGGATTTTAGTGAAGATGGTAAAGAAATAAAAATTAGAAATGCAACAACTACCTCCGTGAAAAATGGATTATTGGTACTTACCATTCCCGGATGTCCCTATTGTTTTGAAAGTATATCTTCTCTCAAACAAATGAAAAATAGAAATCCTGAATTGAACATTATTTTCGCAGTCACTGGTTCGAAGGATACATTGGTTTTAAAAGATTATCGCAAAGAAGTTGGAGGTGTATTTCCTGTGCAGTTACTCCCAAATTCTATTGCTTTGTCCTCTGAAATAGGATCAAAATTTCCAGCCTTTATAATGGTGAAAAATGGTTCTGCAATTTATAGTTGGAGCAATGATCAATTTGGGGTTCGTGCAAAAGATCGAGTAGAAAATTGGAATTAGTTTGTTTTAGCTAGAGTTGAATATTGAATAGTATAGATTAAAGAACTGTTGACATTGAAAACCTCGTCGTTTTCCGTCGCACTGCTTTTTGTACCCCCCTCAATTTTACTACATACAATTTCAAAATAGAGTTGCTTGCCTTTTTTTTCTAATCTAGTCTGATAATAGTTTTCTTGAACTTCGTAATGGGAAAGGAGCGTTTCATGTAACATTATTTCATCGATTAAAATTCCGTTTTGTTCATCCAGAAAATAATGTTCTCCATCGGAAAATTCAGGGTTCAAAACTAATTTATAGTCTTTTACCATATCGCCATATTTGGTGCTCGAATAAGTGAATTTTTGGGTCCAAGCTTTACCTTCTTCGAGAGTTATAATGTCGAGTGAAAGAAATAGAGAATCTTTTTTGGAATTAGGAAATTCCAAATACATTTTTCCTTCGTAATGACCCACCCAGGTGTCCATAACATTCTCTTGACAAAATGATAAAAAGCTAGTGAAACTAAGGCAGAAAAATAGATATTTCATAAGAATAAAAAAGCTCCGAGTAAAATTCCCCGGAGCTTAAAAATATTGTTTTTTTATTAATTAAATTCTATTTGTTAATTCTTGAAGGACATGGTTCAATGTTGAACTCGGACGCATAGCAGCAGCAGCCAATTCATCGTTTGGATGATAATAACCGCCAATGTTCATCGCTTTTCCTTGAACTTCATTAAGTTCTTTAACAATTGTTTTTTCATTAGCTTCCAATTCTTTCGCAACTTGCTCAAATTGTGCTTTCAATTCCATATCGTTTGTTTGTGCGGCCAAGGCCTCAGCCCAATACATCGCTAAATAAAAGTGACTTCCTCTATTGTCCAATTCTCCCGCTTTTCTTGAAGGAGATTTGTCTTCGTCCAGGAAACGACCAGTAGCTTCGTCTAGAGTTGCACCTAAAACGGCAGCCTTTTTATTACCGGTAGTTTCGCTCAAATGATCAAATGACGCTGCAAGCGCAAGGAATTCTCCTAAACTATCCCAACGTAAATGATTTTCTTGCAAGAACTGTTCAACGTGTTTTGGAGCAGACCCTCCAGCACCTGTTTCAAACAATCCCCCGCCATTCATCAAAGGAACAATGGACAACATTTTTGCACTCGTTCCCAACTCTAAAATAGGGAAGAGGTCAGTCAAATAATCACGCAGTACATTTCCAGTTACTGAAATGGTATCTTTTCCGTCTTTCAATCTTTTTAAAGTAGTAACCGTTGCATCGTTTGGACCTTCAATTGTAATGTCCAAACCATTTGTATAATGATCTTTCAAATATTGATTCACTTTCAAGATCAATTGTGCGTCGTGCGCTCTGTTTTTATCTAACCAGAAAATAGCTGGGGTATTGGATAAACGAGCTCGTGTAACGGCTAATTTTACCCAATCCTTAATCGGCGCATCTTTTACTTGGCACATTCTCCAAATATCGCCAGCTTCAACATTATGCGACATTAAAACTGTTCCATTTGCATCAATTACGTTTACCGTACCATTTTCTTTGATTTCAAATGTTTTGTCATGAGAACCGTATTCTTCGGCTTTTTGAGCCATCAAACCAACATTTGGAACTGTTCCCATTGTTCTTGGATCGAATGCCCCATTTTGCTTACAGAAATCGATGGTAGCTTGGTACAAACCTGCGTAAGAACAATCAGGAATAACAGCTTTTGTATCTTGTTGTTTTCCTTCAGCATTCCACATTTGACCAGAAGTACGAATCATTGCTGGCATAGATGCATCAATGATAATATCGCTTGGCACATGTAGATTTGTAATTCCTTTATCTGAATTTACCATGGCAACTGCAGGAGCATTATTAAAAGCTTCTTTGATATCTGCTTCCAATGCTGCTTTTTCAGCTGCAGGTAATTCATTCATTTTTTCAATTAAATCGCCAAATCCATTTTTAAAGTCGACACCTAATTTGTCAAGCGTCGCTTTATTTTTTGTTAGCATATCTTTGAAGAAAACTTCTACTGCATGACCGAAAATAATTGGATCTGAAACTTTCATCATCGTTGCTTTCATGTGCAACGAAAACAAAATTCCCGAATTCTTCGCATCAGCAACTTGCTCTTCCAAGAAATGAATTAGCGCTTTTTTGCTCATGTATGTCCCATCGATGATTTCACCTGAAATCAAAGGGAAACTATCTTTTAAAATTGACTTTTCACCCTTTGTGTTTGTCAATTCAATTTTAATTGATGTTGGTTCAGTAACGGTTACCGATTTTTCATTTGCAAAGAAATCACCACCCTTCATGGTCGCAACATGCGTCATTGAATCTTTGGACCATGCGCCCATCGAATGCGGGTTTTTGCGAGCATAATTTTTTACTGAAAGTGGAGCTCTTCGATCAGAATTCCCTTCACGAAGTACTGGATTTACAGCACTTCCTTTAATTTTATCGTAACGAGATTTCGAGTCTTTTTCTTTGTCGTTGGTTGGCTCTTCTGGGTAATTCGGTAAGTTGAATCCTTGGCTTTGTAATTCTTCTATTACCTCTTTCAATTGAGGAACTGAAGCACTGATGTTTGGCAATTTGATGATATTCGCCTCAGGTGTTTTTGCTAATTCGCCCAACATCGCTAAATCATCTGTCATTCTTTGATTTTCATCCAAATAATCAGGGAACGTAGCCAAAACTCGCGCTGCTAATGAAATATCTTTCGTTTCCATTGCTACTCCAGCTGTTCCTGCAAAAGCCTGAACGATAGGTAAAAAAGATTGTGTTGCCAATGCTGGCGCTTCGTCAGTTTTGGTGTAAATAATTTTGGATGTTGCCATTGTACTCTTCGTTTTTTTGATTTTTAGCTCCGCGAAATTAAGCATTTGAGAAGGATTTATCAAATGAGAATTACAATGAAAAGGCTAATAGTTCTTAATAAATTTCAACATTTTTTCAATTGCACGAGCGCGGTGACTGATTTTGTTCTTTTCCCCTAATTCCATTTCAGCAAAACTACTATCCGATTCGTCTGGCTGAAAAATTGGATCGTAACCAAAACCTTTGTTGCCTTTTCTTTCTTTCAAGATTTTTCCTTTCACAATTCCTTCGAATTGGTAATATTCACCTTCCCAGAATAGTGAAATGATGGTTTTGAATTGAGCATTGCGATTTTCAAGGCCTTCAAGGTTTTTCAGCAATAAATTCATATTTGCTTCGCTGTTTTTGTCCTCGCCGGCATAGCGAGCGGAATAAACGCCAGGTTCACCGTTCAAAGATTCTACCTCCAATCCCGTATCATCAGCGAAACAGTTTTCGTCAAATTTCTTGGCGACAAATTCTGATTTAATGCGGGCATTTTCCTCCAATGTCGACCCTGTTTCGGGAATTTCATCGTGATAATCGAGTTCACTTAAAGTTGTCAACTCAACGCTGAAAGGCAATTGAGAGGCAATTTCCATTGCTTTGTTCTGATTGTGAGTGGCAAATATTAAAGTCATTTTTTTTCAAAGAGTTGTCTGTAAATACTGATTTGAGATAAAACGGAATAGGCTTCAACAATACGTTGCCTGCCATTCATCGCAATTTGTTTTCGTTTGCTTTCATTGCTTAGGAGTGCGTCAAGAATGTTGTACCAATCTTCTTCTGTTTTCGCGAAATAACCGTTTTCATTGTCTTTCACGATGGAAAGATTAACACCAACTGGGGACAAAACAGTTGGGATTGCACAAGCCATATACTGCAATCCTTTGAAGCCACATTTAGCAGCCGACCATCTGTCTTCTTTCAAAGGCATCACACCAATTTGAATTTGTGCTAAGTCTTCAATTTCGGTTTCTTTTTTCCACGTCACAAATTCCAAATTTGGTAAATCCCAATCAGGTTTAAGGTTCGAAATTAAACGAAATGTATATTCGTGCTTTTCATTTAGTTTTTTTAAAACCGGAAGCAATTCATCCAAATAATGCATTGTGGTATGCGTTCCTGTCCAACCTATTCGTATAGGCTTTTGATCAGGATTAGAAATGATATTGTGAAGGTTTTCGGTATCGATGGTCGTTGGGAGCACCGTTACATTTTTGTTGAATTTTGATGCATAACTTGCCAAAAATCGATTTCCAGCCGTAACTTGTCCTGCCCATCGTATTACAAAAGGAACTTTCCAATAGGCTTTAAGTCTCTGATATTTAGCATTTGTTTCACTGAAATTTGGAATCCAGATGGCATCATCGAAGTCGTAAATGTATTTTTTGCGGAGCACTTTTGAAAGTATCCATTCGATGATTGGCGGTCCGATTTGCGTTGCTTCTCGATGAATAAATATGTGATCGGCTTTGGCTAGTTTAGGAAGTAACCGAAATCTTTTTGCAAAACTTCCCAACATTTTCCGTGCTTTGAATCCAAATTGACCTGGTACGTATAATTTTTTCCAAGTTTCTTCATCTATAAACGGATGAATTTCTACCAGGAAGTTTTCTTCCAAAATCGAAATATATTGCTCGAATCGAAAACGTTGAGAAGGCGCTGATCCGACCGGGTAGGGAACAAGAAAGATTATTTTTTCCATAATCGATGATAAAGGTCGGAATAGATTTCGATTCCTTTTTTAATGTCGAAATAATCTTTTGCACCATCTCGAATGGATATAGGGTCGTAATCCTGTTTTCGTATTTCAATTTTCGCAAAATTCTCTTCAGAAAGTTCGTTTATAACTTGTCCAGAAAGATATTTGTTTAATATTCTGTCGGAATCACCAATACCAGAATTGCAAAGCAAAGGAATTCCCATTCCCATAATTTCTCCTTGTTTTACTGGTGAAGAGGCTTGTTTAGAAAAACTCGGTAAGATGAAGAAAATAGAAAAGTCAAAAATGGATATGTGCAAAGGCATTTGTTCTCGAGTACAGGAAACGATTCTTAAATTTTGTCGGTTAATTCCTTTGGATTCTGCTTTTTGAAAGATGAATTCTGGATTTTCGTTTGTTACAAACAGAAAAATTGCTGATGGATTTTTAAGTAAAAAGGATTTGAAGAAATCAAGCATTTCGGATAACATGTACCAAGTTCCAATGGATCCTACATATCCCAAAATGTAATTTTCCGTCTTAATTTTTAGCTCAGATTTAAGCTTATCTTGATCTTTTACTAGAATTTTTGAGGGGTCGAAAAATTCCAAATCTGTACAACACGGAATAACGTCAATATGAACTTTGTTTTTTTGCCATGAGGGCCAAGTTTGAATTACGTTTTTACCTTTTTCAGTTAATGATACAATTCCATCAGCTTGCGAAATAAATTTTACTTCTTGCTTCTTAAAGAAGTTGTAAGTCCGCTTGAAAATAGGGTTCCTTAAATTCCAAATATTCCCTTCAATTCGCTCCTCGGCCCAAAATCCGCGCATATCAAACAAGAATTTCGTTCCCAATTTGTTTTTCATTTTCAAGCCAACAATTGCCGAAAGATAACTGCGGCAGTGTACGATGCTGAATTTGTTGAATTTACTCAAACGAAAAGCAAGTCGTTTCATCCGATGGATGTCATACAAAGTAGAAAGTAATGGCGGACTTTTGGTGTATGATTTAGGGTGCCAAATAATGTTGTTCGTATCGCAAATGGTTTGAATATCAAGTTTGTATTTCGTAAAACGTTCTTGTTTTTCAAAACTTATTATGTGAAATTGGATTTTATCTTTTTTCGCTAATTCGATTAGATAAGGTAAAACCTGAGACTGGCCAAGAGCATCAGTCATTCCGTCGTACGAGAGATATAGCACTTTATTTACTTCATCCATCGGTCGTACCACATTTGAAACATGAGTAAATACCACAGTTTAAAGTCGAGTTCTTTCTTTCCCGAGAAAAATCGAGCTTTTAAGTCTGAAACTATAGTCCAATTGAAAATTCCTTGTTCTTTTATTCTTGATTCACTCAAATACTCTTCGACGTGATTTTTCAATTCTTTTTGCATCCAATCAGCAATTGGGATGGCAAAGCCCATTTTTGGTCGGTCCATCATTTCTTTTGGAACGTATTGATGGACAATTTCTTTTAAAATGTATTTTTTTTCTCCATTTCTATATTTGAAATCATCTGGCAAAGTTGCGGCAAACTCAATTATTCTATGATCTAAAAGTGGTTCACGACCTTCTAAGCTAACAGACATGGTTGCTCGGTCAACTTTTTGCAATATATCGTCAACTAAATAAGTCTGATAATCAATCGCCATCATATAGGAAAGTGGTGATTGAAAAGAATTCAGTAATTCTTTAGAGGTATATGCCTTAGAATTGAAATTAATCGATTCTTTCATTACTTGATGTAGCTGTTCATGCGTAAACTGCTGGCTTATACTAAGCATAATGCTTTCTGAAGAAGGATCGCGTAGAACACCTTTCAACTTTTCATACCGGTTGTGAAAATTGTACTTGTCGCGTAAAATGGGCAATTTTTCGCTTGAAATTTTATCCATTAAATATGCCGTTCCTTTACGAGCAAAACCTGGGACTTTATTCAGTTTTCTCTGGTAACGACTTAGAAAATCATATCTATTGTAGCCTGCAAAAGTTTCGTCGCCGCCATCAGCACTTAAAGCAACCGTTACGTGTTCGCGAGCCATTTTGCTAACCAATGTTGTAGGAATGGCGCTACTATCGGCAAAAGGTTCGTCGTAGTAGTATGGCAAATCATCTATCAAATCAATTGCTTCTTTGGTCGTGCAATTAAATTCGTAATGTTCGGTTCCGAGATGCGAAGCTACTTCTTTTGCATAGGGTGCTTCATCCAAACCCATATCGGGAACACCAATTGTGAAAGTTTTTATTTTTTCAGATTTATCCTTTTGCAGCAAGGCAGCTACACAAGCGCTATCATAACCGCCACTTAGAAAAACGCCTACCGGAACATCCGAAACCATCCTGTAGTCAACTGCAGATTTTAAAATCTCTTCTGTTTTAATTTTGGCTTCATTAAAATTTAATTCACTTTTTGGCGCATTGTAAAAATCATATACATTCCAATATTGATTCGTTTTGAAAGTTTTATTTTCTAGTGAAATGGTTAATGAATGTCCGGCTTTTAATTTATAACAATCCTTGAAAATGCACATGTCTGATGGGACATTTCCAAATTGCATGAACGCACTGACAGAAGAAAGATTCAGCTCTTTTATAAAACTGGGGTGTTCATGAAAGGCTTTCAGTTCAGAACTGAAAAGGAATAAATCATTCGTTTGATAAAAGTAGAATGGCTTAACTCCGGCTCTATCGCGAGCAGCGAAAATTTGATTCTTGGATGAATCGTAAATTGCAAAAGCAAACATTCCTATGAATTTCTCAAGGCATTTTTCACCCCAAAAAGCGTAACTTTTCAAGATAACTTCAGTGTCGCCATTTGTTTCAAAGGCAATACCTTCTTTTTCTAATTCAGCTTTTATTGCTTTGAAATTGTAAATTTCACCATTAAAAGTAATCCAATTCTCATCGGATTTCATGGGTTGTTTGGAATGTTCGGTTAAGTCAATAATGGACAGCCTACGATGTCCGAAACCGATAGTGCAATTCACATTATTAATAATTTCAGTGCCTTTTCCATCGGGACCGCGATGGTGTAAAGTGTGGGTCATGTTCTCCAAAACATCTTTCGATGATTTCATTTTGAAGTCGATAAATCCAGTTATTCCACACATTTATATTAAACTTATTTACTGAAATATTTTCGGTACAAATTGTACAACTTGGTCAAGCGTTTTTCGTCATTCGGATAATCACGATACGTTTTAACGGGTTGAGCCATTATTTTTTCAAATTCTTCAATTGAAATTTCAAACTTCTTAGCAATATAAGCTTTTTCCGCCTCTATAGTTTCGGGATTATAAGGCAATTTCTTCAGTTCTTCAATTGCTTCTTCACGTGTCGCTGTTCCTGCGCAAATTTGAGTTGCATAAGTCGCTCTGCGGTAATCAATTCCAAATTTCACCGGTTGAATGTAGGACTGAACAAACCCTGTATATTTCGATTCATAATGTTTGCCGCCGTAATCTTTCCAGCCCAATTCTTCTATCATAAGAGCCTTTGCCTCGTCTTTGTTAAACGGCAGGTAATTAAGCATGTACATTATTCGAATTCCTTTTAAGAATTTGAAATAAATCTCTTTCTTAAAATCGAAAGTAGGGAAGTCTTTGAGTTTCTTTTTACCAAATTGTCTCTGAATCCCATTCAATAATTTTGAATCTTTTGGGTCGTAAAACCAGCTATTCGGTAAAATCCCTTCTGTTGCGAAATTCCCACCTGAAATGATTGTTTTTATTTTGTTTTTCGCAGCAATTCTATGCAGTGCTCCTGGAATAGCTATGTCGGTTGGAATTTCTAATTCGACAATCGAAGATTTGAAAAATGACAGCTGTAAGTCCTTAAATTCTGCCCAATTCAGAACATAACTTTGAAAATCAATACCCAATTTACCGCAAACGTTTTTTATGTTTTGAACCGCCTCTTCTGAATTCCATCCATTATCTAAATGAACAGCTAATGGCCGTAAACCAAGTTTTTTACATTGGTAGGCGACGTATGAACTATCTACACCTCCACTTATGCCAATCAAACAATCGTATTCGTTGTTTTTTCCAGCTTCTTTGATTTTCGCTACCCAATGTGCTAGTTGTTTATCACTTTCTTCGCCTAAATAGGAACGTTTTGCCGTTTTCGTGAAAAATTCAGTACAATGATTGCAATTTCCTTGTTCATCGAAGGTTATAAATGGATCACTCGTATCCATTACACATCTTTGACAAATTTGGTATTTTCTATCCGACATTCAAGCGTTTTTTCAAGAGCTAAAAGTACGGGATATTTCCGTTTTATCGGGGTAATTGACCAAAACTCCTCGTTTTTTACTTTGGTAAATGAACAAGCTTCCAGCAGCCATTGCGGTTGCATTTGCCTTAAAAAAGGCACTTTTCATATCATCCAATGATCCAGTACCACCAAGCGCAATTACGGGAATGGTGACTGAGTTTGAAATTTCAGAAATCAATTGAAAATCGTAACCCTCCATTGTTCCATCTTTATCGATGGATTGAATTATGATTTCTCCAGCGCCTTTTTCTTCCATTAGTTTCGCAAATTCCAAG
>JAHEMP010000199.1 GCA_024643585.1 Crocinitomicaceae bacterium
AAACACGCTGACGAAATAGAAAAACAACGCGCACAGCAACAGGAGTATCAACGTCAATACCAAAAATCAGGTGCTGGTCAACAGGGTTTTGGTGGACAAAATTTCGGTGGTGGACAAGGTGATTATTCCGATTTCTTTGAATCCATGTTCGGTCGTGGTGGAGGTCAAGGTCAAACGCGTTCTTTCAAAGGACAAGATTACAATGCAGAACTGCAATTGGACATTCGTGATGTATACGAAACTCACAAAAGGACATTAACCGTTAATGGAAAAAACATTCGTTTGACCATTCCCGCTGGCGTAAAAGATGGACAAATCATTCGTATAAAGGGACAAGGTGGCGAAGGTGTCAACGGAGGGCCAAAAGGTGATTTGCTTATTCAATTTGCCATCAAGAACTCAACCGATTTTAAAATCGATCAGGATAATTTGTACAAAACCGTTGAATTGGATTTGTATACCGCTCTTTTAGGAGGAGAATTAACCGTTGATACATTCGATGGAAAAGTGAAGTTGAAAGTGACACCCGAAACCCAGAGCGGCACCAAGGTGAAATTGAAAGGCAAAGGATTTCCAGTTTACAAAAAAGAGGGTCAATTTGGCGACTTATACATCACCTTCAACTTGGTCATTCCAACCAAACTCAGTGAAAAAGAAAAAGAACTGTTTGTTGAACTTTCTAAAATGAGAAAATCATGAGTGAAATTACGTATATAGAAATAACACAATTGTGTGAACACTACGAAGTTGAACTTTCTTTTTTTGAAGAATTGAAGGAAATCGGTTTGATAGAAGTTTTAAGTATAGAACAGCGTCCTTGCATCAATGAGGAAAGTATCAACCAAGTAGAAAAAATACTTCGCTTACACAAGGATTTGGATATCAATATTGAAGGAATTGATACAATTTTTAATTTATTGAATCGCATTGATAATCTTCAGAATGAGCTGGATAAAGTGAAGAGTCGTTTGCGTTTGTTTGAAGGCGACTAAGTCTGAATCTAATTCAGTTAAACGAATATATCCCACAAAAAAAGGCAACCTCTTGGTTGCCTTTTTAAATTCTATACTGTACAAAACAAAGCAACGACTGTTACCTTGTTCTTCTACCAATAGCGGTTTATTTTTTGATTACTTTGTACGTGAAATCATTCAATTTCAAAAAGTAAACACCATTCGCTTCTTTGCTAAGATCTATTGAAAAATTAGTGTTCATTTCTGCCGTTTTTTCAGCAATAACATTTCCGGTTACAGAAGTTAAAATGTAATGAACTGCAGCATTTTTATCACTACCATTTATATAAAGGATGTCTTTAGTTGGGTTAGGGAATATTGAAAATACATTTTCGTTCAGTTCATTAATTCCTACTTCCGAAATAGGTGAACACAAAGAAGTATCTACGCAACTTCCAACGGTAATTTCAACTGCGTAATTTCCATTTGCTGTTGCTGTAAAACTTTGACTGGTTGCACCTGCAATTGGCGCGTACAAATTGTCACAATCCAACCAAATATATGACGCTCCCGTTTGATTCGCTGTAAGGGTAAGAAATGCATTTACAACGGTGATGTCAATTGCAGAAGCAATGGTTAAATTGGTATTTACAATTGAATCGCATCCAGTTGAAGAAGCCCCAATTAAAGTGTCAATATAGTTTCCAGTAGAACTGTATGTGTTGCTACCGACAGTTATCGAAAATCCAGCACATTCACTAAATGTTTGATTCGTTATTATTGCAGCAGCAAATGTTAAATTGGTATTCACAATTGAATCGCAACCTGTAGATGAAGCCCCAAAAAGAGTATCCACATAATTACCGCTAGTAGTATAGGTATTGTTTCCAATTGTAACGGAAGCTCCAGCACACTCGTTCAGCGTTTGGTTGTTAATTATTGCCGCGGCAATGTTTAGATTGGTGTTGACGATAGAGTCACATCCATTTATGGAAGCCGCAAATAAGGTGTCAATGTAATTACCTGATGTATTGTAAGTATTGTTTCCTACCGTTATAGAATAACCTGGACATTCATTTAAAGTCTGGGTAACGGATATTTGTGGCGCAACCGTTAAATTGGTAATAATTATTGAATCACAGCCAGCCTGAGATGCTCCGACCAAAGTGTCAGCATATATACCGGTTGTTCCATACGTGTTGCTTCCCACAGTAACAGTAAAACCTGGGCATTCATCAAATGTTTGCGAGTTGAATACTGAAGGGGCACCCAATGTTTTGCCAGTAACCCAGTTAGAAGTTGCTCCTGTTAAAGCAAAATTAGTTAAAGTTCCATTGGCACTTGGCACTCCATTTATAGCAGTTGTGACAGTTGAATTTGCTCCACCCGCAATCCCTTGATTGAATTTAAAATAAGCAAATAAACCAGCAGGTGTCCCACAAAGTTCATTGTTCATATAGGTCATGAGTTCAGCAGGTGTTTTTGCTACGTTCCATACCCGCAATTCGTCGATAATACCTTTAAAAGGTAATGATCCTCCTGAGACACGTTCACCAATTCTTATTGGCGTTCCAGACGGCGTGTTTACAGCCGTTAAGGAACCCGTTCCAACTTGAATTCCATTGACGTAGAAAAAACCTGTTCCGTTATTCAAAACAAAAGCAACATGCGTCCATTGACCAATAGGAACTACTCCAGCTGTTGAGCCAATATTTGCATTGGTACCACCTGAAATGTAAGATAAACCTCCTCCAGTCGTCAAAATAAATGTATTTCTAGAACCTACTGCATTAACGCCATAATCCATTATGCAAGCATTCGTTGTTAACGCTACTCCAGTGTACACCCATGCTTCAAAAGTTCTGTTTGTAGTCCCGAGAACTCCAGTTGATGTTGTTTGCACATAATCATTCGTCCCGTCAAAATTTAGTCCGTTTTGGGCAAACATTGAACTTGAACAAGTTATAATTAGTGCCTGAGCTAAAATGAGTAATCTTCTTTTCATATTATTCTGTTTAATTTATTCCACCACCAATCACAAAGGATAAATGGTAAAGAGTCAAATGCGACTTTAATTCTGTAAAAATATGTGTTTCAGCATTAGGAAACTTATAGAAATTATAGGCTTAACATCTTATTTCTAAATTGTTATTTTATTCATTTTTGAATGTTATAAATCAATGTTCCATTGATCCGTTAAGATTGGGTTTGAATTTTTGAAACGTTTTGCCGTTGAATTTGAAGGCGCCATCTTCGTGTGAGCAGAGCCATAGGTCGCCTTGGTGGTCTTTGTACATGGAGAAGAGTTTAACAATGCGCTCCCCATCTTTTATGGGATAATGCGTTAATTTTTTACCGTCGTAACGCCAAATGCCTTGTTCATAGGTCAGCATCCACAAATCTCCTTCATTGTCTTCCACAGCCGACATAAAGTAAATCCTATCTTTTCCTTCCGGTGACAGAGCGTCTTCAATCCCGTTTTCTCTTTTGTAATGTAGAAGTTTGTCGTCAGAGGTGTTCAGTAGAATATTGTATCGATAACGCGTGTTGCAAAACCAAAATTTGCCATCTTTATCTTCAATAATAGAGCGAATTCCAAACGATCCGCCCCCTTCAATTAAGGTCAAGTGTTTTTCGTAGAGCCAGCGTATTGTTTTTCCATCGTACTGGCAAAGCCCTAATTCGGCAGTGCCAATCCAAATATTTCCGGAACGATCTTTATAAATCGTGTAGGGATCATAAGGACTCCATGGATGTTTACCGAATTCCGCATAATAGGCATCTTCCATATCGTTTTTAGGAAATTTCAAATGGTGCAAGGTCTTGCCATCGTAGCGATAGGGTCCACTTTCTCCTGATTTACCTAAAAAAGCAAACCACATATCATTTGGGTCTAATCTCCACTCATTGCTTTCAAGAACAGGCAGTGTGTCAAATGTTTCTCCATCAAACTTGTTAATTCCACCCAAACTAGAAATGAAAATATTACCGGCTTTATCTCCCTGAATTCCTCGTATGCTATCATTTAAAAGTCCATGTTTGGTTGTGTAATGAAGAATCGTCTTGCCATCGTATCGGTAGACTCCTTGACCATTTGTACCGAACCAATACCGATTCTCATTATCTTGAAATAATATCCAAATACTTTTATCCAAATAAGAAACAGTATCGCCGATTGCAATCCTCTGGTTTTGTTCATTTTGAATAGGGTTAGTACCCACAGAGTTGTTCTGTCCTTTGCACGAAAGTGTGACAATTAAAAGCAGCGCATAAATAGGTGAATGGAAGCAGTCCTTAGTCATAAGTTCATTTTTGGATTAATGTACGTCAGATTGATCACTTTGAGCTTTGTTGAATGTAAATTAATGTAAAACACTGTCTTTCTGTGTAAAACTCATTTCAAAGTGGACATTTCTTCCTTTTAAGATTTTATTAATCCCAAACAAATTTCCAAGCTCCATCTGCTTGTCTTTTCAAAACGGCGATCACGGCGTACTTAAACCCTTTAAATCAAAGAATTGACTTGAAATTAAAAATTATTCTTATATTGTTCTTTCAACAATTGGGTTAATCTCCATCAAAGGTTCTTAACTTCTTTAAGAATCCACTCCTCATTTCAAATTTTGGAAACAACTTATCTGTTCATCAGATGAGGCAGGGGGGCTGCTGTTTTCATTTCATTTAATTAATTTTTTTTATTATGAAAAAGTATGGTTTATTTTTAATGACATTGGTCTTGAGTATGACTATTTATGCTCAAAGAAACAAAGAGGGAAATTATTGGAATACTTGGGAGTATAGCGTAAAACCGGGTATGGA
>JAHEMP010000200.1 GCA_024643585.1 Crocinitomicaceae bacterium
CAAAATAAGAAATTAGAGCCAATTCAAGAGTCTATTCTAAAATCTGTATTAAGCAAATCAGAACAAGTAGCCATTGAACGAGGTCAAATAACGGATGACATCTTTTTGGGGTTAGCTCAAAAATTGAGCGGTTCTCTATTTGAATTCCAAAATTATCATTGGATGAACGTTGATTTGTTTTACAATAAATACGTTAATTCAAAAATAGAAAAGAACGAAACAGTTCATTTTGTAGGCAGTTACGCATTCTTCCATCAAGAAATCATCAAATCTTATTTTAAGGCCAAGGGATATAACTTGGGCTCATTTGTCCAAAAACCAATCGATAAATTAATAGAGTATTATCGTTCAAATAATTAGAAATTTTATGAAATATTTTGTGCTTTTTATTTTTATTATCGCGTTGTCAAGCAAATATTTGGGACAGCTTTGTCCAATTATTCCTCATCCTACAACCTATGTTACAACGGGCGGTTCAATGGTTTTGGAAAACCTCATTTCAGTGAACAAAGCCAATTTACCAACATTTGGAGAAGATTTTATAAAACTCTTTTTTGCAAATGAAATAGGTTTGAACGTTGCATTTATCAACGAAGGCGGACAAGTAAAATTCAAACAGTTATCAAATGCATATCCCGACTCGTATTCCATTGATGTAAAGGAGAATATTGTAATTTCTTATTCCTCACCAGCCAGTTGCTTTTATGCGTTACAATCCTTAAAACAACTTATTCAGACCGAAAGCAATTCTATAGAAATTCCATTTTGCTTTATTTCTGACGAACCCAAGTTTGTTTGGCGTGGAATGCACCTTGACGTTAGTCGCCATTTTTTCAGTGTTTCAGAAGTTAAACAGTACTTGGATTGGATGGCAAGGTACAAGTTCAATTCCTTTCATTGGCATTTAACGGATGACCAAGGCTGGAGAATTGAGATCAAGGCTTATCCTAAATTGACAGAAATTGGTTCAATTCGAGAAAAAACACTGGTTGGTCACGCTTCGAGTAAGCCTGAAATTTATCAAGGTCCAGCTGAAAAAGGGTTTTATACACAGGAAGAGATAAAGGAGGTAGTCGAGTATGCGAATAAACTCTTTATTACGGTTGTTCCGGAAATTGAAATGCCTGGACACGCGAGAGCAGCGTTAGCCGCATACCCTGAATTTTCTTGCACTGGTGTGCAAATGCCTGTGGCCCAAACGTGGGGAGTCTTTGATGAAATTTTCTGCTCCAAGGATGAAACAATACAATTCTTACAATCTATTTTGAGTGAAGTGGTACCCTTATTTCCAGGGAAATACATTCATATTGGTGGTGATGAAGCCCCAAAAACGAACTGGAAAAAGTGCCAGAACTGTCAGGCTCAAATGAAGAAAAATGGTTTAAAAAGTGAGGAGGAATTGCAGTCGTACTTTATTCAAAAAATGGATAAATACTTAACATCCAAGGGAAAAACGCTTATTGGATGGGATGAAATTTTAGAAGGAGGACTTTCTGATAATGCGGCTGTCATGTCTTGGCGTGGAACCGAAGGAGGAATTGAGGCAGCAAAGCAGCATCATTATGTGGTAATGTCTCCCGGTTCTCATTGTTACTTTGATCACTATCAAAGTGATAGAAAAACCGAGCCTTTGGCAATTGGCGGGTATACTTCTTTAGAAAAAGTGTATTCATTCAATCCAATTCCTGAAGGATTACCTTCTAGTTTAGATCCATTCATATTAGGTGGTCAAGCTAATTTATGGACAGAGTATATCGCCGATTGGAAACAAGTGGAATACATGATTTTTCCTAGAATGATAGCACTGTCTGAAGCACTATGGACCGCCGGTGAGCGAGATTATACTCATTTTTTGGAAAGGTTGGAAAAATATGAATTACCTTATCTAAAATCGAAAAATGTAAATTATTCAAAAGCTATTTATTATTTGAAATCTGAAGTGGTTTCTGAGTCGAATGGAATTGAAATAGATTTTGAAGCCATCGACTCGTCTTCTATAATTACAGTTGATTATGATAAAAGTGCAGATGTAACTCAGAGGAAAAATGGAAAATTTCGAATTTTTAAAACCAAACGACCAAATATGTTGCGTTTTGTTGCCAAATCGAAGACAGCGCAGGGCATTGATACTTTAAAATTGGATATTCTTCAACACAGAACCCTTGGTCAACCATGGATCATTGAAACGCCTTTGTCGAGTTCTTATCCAGGGAAAGGAGGCTTAACTTTGTCAGATGGAACGCTAGGAGCAAGACCTTGGAATGGAAAAGAATGGCTTGGGTTTAACGTGAAGGAGGTAAAAATGTCGATCGAACTGAATGAAAAGCAAAAGTTGGATGGTATATATTTGAGTTTTTTAAGTGCTGAATCTTCCTGGATTCATTTACCTGAAAAAGTGCTTATTGAATATTCAAACAATGGCGAAAGCTGGAAAACCAAAGAATTTAGGGTAACAAAAGAGTTAAATCATTATGTTTTGAACAAAAAAGCGAAGTTCATACGTTTGACAGTGGTCAATAAAGATTCAATCGAAGATGGCAAGCCAGGGAGTGGACACTTGCCATGGCTGTTTATGGATGAAATTTGGATGGACTAAGTATAAATCATTATTTTGAAAACTATGAAATCAATGACATGTGAAGAGTTAGGCGGAGCTTGCGGACTCGTATTCCGAGCAGAAACCTTTGAAGAAATTGCTGATATGAGCAAGAAGCATGGAACCGAGATGTTTCATAAAAAAGATCGTGAACACATGGAGGCAATGCAAGATATGATGAAGAAATTGGAAACACCCCAAGAAATGAAAGCTTGGTTTGAAGCAAAACGTTTGGAATTTGATGATTTGCCAGAAGATTAAAGGTTACTAATAAGTGAATTAAACTTAATATTTGATTTCTAAAAATATCCTTTTAGCCAAGTTTATATTATGTAAAATTACAAGACTTCAACTTCTTCCTTCGCTAAATAGGCCATGGCCAAACGAATTTTACCATATTCCAGTTTTCCGTTCAAATGCTCATGAATAGGTTTTAATGCAAGTTTTTCGCCCATTTCATCCATTGCTTTTTTAACGGTTTCAATTTCAGCCATACTAACAAATTGACCAATATCTGTCCATTTATTTTCGGTATACAATTGTGCCAAATGCGATTGAATAGTAGTAGGATTCAATTCACGCGACTTACTAATTTCTTCAATAGATTTGCCCAATCGAATCAATTCGAGCGTTTTGTCATATGTGCTTTCCTTGGCTTTCTTGGTCGGTTTACTTTGATTCTGAAAAGCTTTTATCAACTCAATAAATTCAGGTCCGTATTTGCTTGCTTTATGGGTTCCGACTCCGCTAACCAATTCAAATTCTTCCGTATTTCTTGGTGCTCTTTTCGCCATGTCCTTCAAACTTGCATCCGAAAAAATAATGTATGGCGGAACATTTTCTTCCACAGAGATTTTTTTGCGAAGCATGCGCAAACGGTCAAACAACATTTCGTTGAAATCTAGATTAGTAGGAGTAGGTGTTGTAAGGGTAATCGTTTCTTTGATTTCAGAATAAAACGAAAGCTTCAATTCTTTGCGACCAAACAAAATGTCATCTCCAAATTTCGTGATTTTTAAGTGCATTTTCTCGTGATAGGCTATTTCAAAAACACCCTGATTTTTCATAGCTGTTATGTAATGCGACCATTCTTTCCAGCTTTGTTTTGAGCCAATTCCATATGTTTTGTGGGTATTCAACTTTTGTTCGAAAATTTCAGCCGTTTTTGCCCCACGTAGCATATCGATTAGCAACAAACTTGAAATTTGTTCACCACACCGTTTTACGCCTGATAGAGCCATTTGTGCAAACTTTGTTCCATCGAAATATTTTGGTGGCTTACTGCAAACATCGCAATTGCCACAATCTTCTTCTAAACTTTCTGAAAAATAGGAGAGCAGTATTCTTCTTCGACAATGTTCCGCCTCTGAAAATTCGAGCATCCGGTTGAGTTTTTCCAATAAAACTTCTGATTGTTCACTATCTCGAGCGAAGTCGCTTAGTAATTTTACGTCTCTATAATTGTAATACAATCGTGCTTCAGCTGGTAATCCATCACGGCCAGCTCGACCAATTTCCTGATAGTAACCCTCTAAATTTTTTGGTAAATTGTTGTGAATGACATATCTGACGTTGCTTTTATCTATTCCCATTCCAAAAGCGATAGTTGCGCAAATGACTTGTGTGCGATCAAAAAGAAAATCGTCTTGAACTTTTACTCTTTCGTTTGAATTCATTCCCGCATGATAAAACGAAGCATTAATTCCTTGTTTCATTAAATCGAAAGCCATGGATTCGGTTTCTTTGCGAGATAAGCAGTAAATAATACCTGTTTCTTGCTTTCTGGCTTTTATAAACCCAACGATTTCTTCCATTTTCTTTGTTTTTGGAAGATTTCCTCTCACGGTTAGTTGAAGATTCTTTCTATCAAAAGAGCTTAAGAACATTTTTGAATCCTTCAATCCAAGGTGATTAACGATATCGCGACGTGTGTGTTTATCTGCTGTAGCGGTAAGCGCCATAAATGGAACATTGGCAAAACGAATACGCAAGCGATTTAAATGGGTATATTCTGGACGGAAATCATGTCCCCACATGGAAACGCAATGTGCCTCATCGATTGCAACAAAGGAGATTTTCAATTCCGTAATCCAAGATTCGGTAGGACTAAAAATTGTTTCTGGCGCAGCATAAAGTAATTTCAGCTTACCATCGG
>JAHEMP010000201.1 GCA_024643585.1 Crocinitomicaceae bacterium
TACGATTAGAATATGCGTCAATTCTACTCAGTCCATAACCGTTTCTGGAGGTGATACCTATTTTTGGTACCCAAATATTAATATTTCTCCAAATACAGGCCCGACTGTCAGTTTGTCCCCAATTCAGGACATGTATTATTATTGTGATTTTACAAATTCTTGTGGGACTGTTACAGATAGTGTATTTGCGGATGTTTTGTTCCCATCCATACAGTCCTTTGGTGATACGACTATTTGTCCAGGCACTAGTGCATTTTTAAGTGCTACAGGTGCTGTTAATTATATTTGGTCTCCTGCTGGAACCTTATCGAGCCCGACTGGAAATACAGTTAGTGCATCTCCGATTCTTAATACAGATTATCAGGTCATTGGAATTGATTCAGACGGTTGCATTGACACTGCCTTTGTAAGTGTAATGCTTTTCCCTCAGCCAATTGTTAGCGTTCAAAATACCTTTTTGGCATTCTTTGGAGAAATAGTAGAAATAGCCGCTACAAGTAATGTTCCAGGAACATTCACATGGTCTCCGCCTGACCATTTAAGTTGTACGATTTGTGCCACCACCTATGCCAATCCAAATCAAGAATTTTTGTATACAGTATCATTCGAAGATCAAAACGGTTGCACGGCAACGAATGGTGTTCAATTAAAATACGATCCTATTATTTACATTCCCAATACCTTTACTCCGGACCAGGACGAATTTAACCCAGTATTTCATGTGGTACATTCCAACATTAAATCATTCACAATGGATATCTATGATAGATGGGGAGAAAAGATTCATGAAATGACAGATTATGCGAATTATTGGGATGGAAGGTACAACGACAACAAAGTATGCCCAGACGGAGTTTACTCTTGGAAGTTAGTTTACTATGATTTTTACGAGAAACCTCACGTGATGACTGGTCATATAAATTTGGTACGATAAAATTTAAAAAGGGGATTTCAACATTTGAAATCCCCTTTTTTATCTCTTTTTTTTATACAAATCTTTCGTCCACCTCCATAACGTGTCCGCACTTTTTACACGTTCTGTTTTCCTCATTAGAATAAAATTCTTTAAAACGAGAAAGAAAATCTACCTCAATGTTTTCTAAACCGAATTTATAATCTGCTAAGGGGTTATTGCATTTTTCGCAAAACCACATTAATCCGTCTTTGTAGTCAGAATTTCGTCTAACTTTTTCAATAACCAGACCAACTGTATTCGCGCCTCGAATAGGAGAATGTGGTGTATTCGCTGGCAAAAGAAAAATGTCCCCTTCTTTTATATGAACATCTACAACTTTGCCATTCTGTTGAGTTTTCACCAAAATGTCACCTTCAATTTGATAGAATAGTTCCTCGGTTTCGTTGTAATGGTAATCTTTGCGCGCGTTTGGTCCACCTACAATCATTACAATAAAATCACCTGCCTCTACGTATAAATTTTTGTTAGAGATTGGCGGTTTCAATAAATCCCGATTTTCATTTATCCATTTTTGAAGATTAAAAGGAGCTAGCATATTATTTGATTTTCGTTAAAGGTAAAAACAATAATTTATTTTAAAAAGCAATTGAAGTTTTTGAACAAACAAGCACTTATATCATTTTGATTCTAACTTTTAAAATTGAGCGAATTTGATTAATTTCAAACCATAATTTAAGTTATGGAAATTTCATTGCAAAATAAGGTGGCCTTGGTCTCAGGAAGCACTCAAGGAATTGGTAGAGCAGCAGCTGAACTTTTAGCTAAAAGTGGAGCGAACGTAGTTTTGTTGGCGAGAAACGAAACAAAGTTAAAAGATGTGTGCTCTCAATTGGACACTACCAAAGGTCAAAAGCATGAATATCTTGTCGCGGATTTTTCAAATCCCTCAGCTTTAAACAAGGTTATAAACGCTTGGGTTTCCGCTGGAAATCACGCTGACATTTTGGTTAATAATACTGGAGGGCCAAAAGGTGGTGCTATTGCAAGCGCACCGGTTGATGAATTCATCTCGGCTTTCAACCAACACTTAATTTGCAATCACATTTTGGTACAAGCGCTCTTACCTGCAATGAAGGAGAATAATTTTGGCAAAATAATTAATGTAATTTCCACATCTGTAAAACAACCTTTACCGCAACTGGGAGTTTCGAACACAATTAGAGGGGCTGTAGGAAATTGGAGTAAAACTTTGGCAAATGAGTTGGGTCAATACAATATTACAGTAAACAATGTATTACCAGGAGCTACCAATACGGAAAGATTAAAATCTATTGCGGAAAATAAGTCTTCATTGAGCACAGAATCAATCGAAGGAATTTTTGCGTCTATGGCTCAAGAATCTCCGATGAAAAGGATAGCGGAACCCGAAGAAATTGCCCAAGCGATATTATTTTTAGCTTCGCCTATGAGTTCCTACATCAACGGAATCAATATCCCAGTTGATGGCGGAAGAACCAAATCGTTATAATTCTGGTTATCTAAGAATATTTACGTGACCTACCTTTGTGGTATCTATTTCGTAAGGAGTTGAATAGGTGATAACATAGGTGTAAACGCCGTCTTGAACCTTTCTATTATTATTGCTTGTCAATGCTCCATCCCATTCGAATTTATCATCGAAGGATTCGAACAACAATTCGCCCCATCGGTTGTAAATTTTAATATTAAATTTAATTAATCCGATTGCTTCAACTTTGAACACATTGTTGAATTGATCATTATCAGGCGTAAACGCATTCGGCACATACAAATAGACTTCCTCAAGTATGTTAACACCTAATTTCGTTGAATCGATACAACCGTTCGAATCTGTTGCTATTAACCAAACATCGTATAAACCAGGCTCAGCAAATGTATTGTTGGGATGAACAAGTGTAGAGGTTTGACCGTCTCCAAAATCCCAGAAATACGAAACACCATTCAATGTGAGGTTTTGGAAGGTAATAGGTAAATCTTCCATCACTGTCTGACTCGAAACTTGAAAATTCGCATCCGGTTTAACGACTTTTACCTGAGCAGTGCCCGGCACAAAGAAAGTTTGGCAGTCGTCTGAAACGTGAACGGTATAGTTTGTCGTTACAAATGGATTGACTGTGATGGATGATGTAACGTCTCCCGTTTGAATCCAATCGTAATAGTATGCTCCAAAACCTCCAACCGCACTAACGGAAACAAAAGCATCCTCACCGGGACAAATTTGAACATCCGGTGACATTGTTATAATCAAAGGGGGACTTAAAATAGTATATAGGACATCCGCAGAGTCGACTAAGGTACATTGGTCTCGCACAATTACTCGATATGTTGTAGTTTGACTGGGTTGAATATACAATGTGGAACTGTTGCCTAAATTACCGCCACCGACTTTTTTCCATTGGTAGGTATATACTCCCGTTCCTCCTGTAGCGGTTACTTTTAAAGTATCTTTTAAATAAGGGCAAATTTCAGTAATATTTGGTGTAACCGTCAAAGCAATAGGATTGTATATAGGTACGGTTACTGTTACATTTGCACTAGCTGATTGATTTAAGCAATTATCCGTTACAGTTAAAGTATAGCTAGTTGTAGCGGACGGGCTTACTGTTATTTCACTAGTCGTTTCGCCTGTATTCCATATGTATGTGTAAGGGCCAACTCCTCCGGTTGGAAATGATTTTAGCGTTACATCGTCTCCGGAACAAAGCACGGTGGTATCATTCAGAGTTAAACCTACAGGTTCAATGTCATTTATGCCTAAATTTAAAACAATAGGAGTTTGATTTCCGCAGGGATCGGTCATCAAGAAATTCAAAATGATTGTTTCAAGGCCTTCAACAATTGCATCGGCAAATGCGGTAAAAGTGAAAGTTGTAATACTTTGATTAGGAGCAAAGGTAACAGATGCGGGGAGACTAGTGTAGTCTATTCCTTGGGTTGCTGTTCCACTTACAGATAGCGGAATGGTCAAAGCTCCTGAAATATTTCCCTGTCTTT
The DNA here is from genome assembly GCA_024643585.1 of Crocinitomicaceae bacterium. Lineage (GTDB taxonomy): Bacteria > Bacteroidota > Bacteroidia > Flavobacteriales_D > Crocinitomicaceae > UBA2040. The sequence goes on from JAHEMP010000201.1 coordinate 3,950, forward strand.
TTAGAGTAACAGTAGTCGATACACATCCTTCTGCCATTACATTTGGGTCTGGAAATGCCAAATAAGATAAATCGTATGAAATTTCGACTGGCGTTTTGGATGAAAGGCTGTTCGCTTGCAGAAATATACCTGAATCGAAAATAGGGTCAGCAATATCCGCAATGGCAATTCTAAGGTGATATGTTTGTCCGCATTGAACTTTGGATACGGCCTCCATTACTTTTGTAAATCCGTCATATTGGATATAGTTCGGCGAACTATTATAAGGCGAATTATTTCCTGTCCCGTTGTTCACATAATAGGCACAATTTGTACATGGGCCTTGATTTGTATTGCCGTTATTCACATTGTTAATTGCTATCAAACCACCTCCGTTGGGAACTCTGGCGATGTTTTGAAGGCCGGCAATACCTGGCCCGGAAATGAAAAAACCAAAAATATCGTTGAACTGCTGACCGACGTATTCTGGATACTCTTCGGAACCGAAAACATATTTGAATCGAATCGTATCGGAATAGGGTACAAAATCAAACTCTAAAACAGTTGCATTGTATGTCTGCCCTAACCCTAAACTGTTCAATAAGGCGCTGCCAGGAGTACCATTGTCAATTCCAGCATTTGATTTATTGTTTGGACCTTGAGGACCGTCACCGGTATTTAATACCGTTCCGGTTGTTAAAATCACGCCACTGTTTATCCCTAGGTTTGTTCCGTTAGCT
>JAHEMP010000202.1 GCA_024643585.1 Crocinitomicaceae bacterium
AGAATCTTTGGCGAGCCTTTTACCAATTAATTTGTAGCCCAAACTTAGAGCTTCTTTTGCCCCGCAGCAAGAATTCACATAAAAAGTACTATCCGATTTTCGGTAGATGTTGTAACCGATTACATTCGGACAATCAGCCATGTCCCAGGTCAAGTTTGCCGAGCTTAAATTTGCATTAATTTGTAAATTTTGTACAGGTGGACCGTTGACCCGAATGCGAACTGAACGCAAAGTTTTTAAGGAAACGGTCGGACCATTATCGGATGCTTCGAAAGTAAACAAATAAGGTGTTTCGTTTATCGCTTCACAACTCGGTGTCCACTCAAACTGACCAGAAATTGGATTTCCTGGAGGCGTGGTTGAAACGAAAGTCGCCGGCGAAACAGCCAAATTGAATCCTAGTCCAAAATAATCCCATGACAATAAGGGCACATCACCTGGTGATGCCGGGCTGTCACTTGCTGTTAAGGTTTTAACTATCGTGCTATCCACTTGAACACAGGTATCCGCAAATGCAGAAACGATTGGCGCGGCATTTCCGCAACTGCCTTTAACAGTAACTTGCATATCACGGATGACATAGCCAATTTGCGCGCCGCCTCGAAATTCAGTCACCTTTATGGCAAAATTGTATTCTCCTTGAATTGTTGGGGATGTCCAAGTTATGGTTCCAAATAATACATCAATGTCGAGAATTCCTCCACCAACATCTTGCGGATATTGATAAACCGAAGGAATGGGCAAATCCAAACAATCGGTTCCTTTGCAAGGAATTATGGTATAACTCAAACTATCTCCATCTGGATCGTAGGCACCAAGGTTGTACACCCACTGTTGATTGGTGCATGCATTTTCAGGACAAGGACAATCGTCAAACTGTAAGGAGTTATTGGGAGTTCCTAAAAAAGGAGAAATAATAAGTTTGGTTTGTATACAAAATACTGTAGAAACTGAATTGTTGATATTTAATACATTGGCATTCCGGTTCGGATCTTCCATTGTTATCAAGTACGTTCCGGGACCAGTATAGGTGTGGTTTCCTCTGTAAATATTTTTCTTTGTGTTGGTCGCGGGATAATCGTAATACTCAACTCGTAAAAGTGTGTCGGAGTTGCCGTCGCCGTATTTGATTTCGAGCCTGTCTTTATTGGCTTCACTATCCCATTTGGTACAAGTTGTAATTGTAAATTCGTAGGTATTGCCCCCCAAGTGTTTGTAAGTTATTTCTCCAGAACGGTTATGTGTTGCCAAGGCTGAAAAACACAGCATTTGGAAAAGCAGAAACCAGAAAAATTTTACCATTGTGCAAAGGTAGAGAAATTTGGGGATGCGAAAAAAATCTTCCGCTTTCTATTGAGTTAATTAACTAAGATTTAATTTCTAGCGCACCATTTCACAAATTTGCTTTGCTAGTTCGGCTTGACCAACTTTACTTGTGATGTAATTTCTATCTTTTTCGTTTGATAAATAACCCAATTCCAAAGTTACAGCTGGACATTTGACGTTTTTCAGCAGATATAAATCGGCGTCCTTCACACCCTTGTCGTTTAGCACCTTTTGAGATAAATTGTACGTTAACCGTATGGCGTTTTTATGCGATTCTTCATAAAAGGGATTGTCCGTTGAAACAAAACCAGTTATACCATTGTCGTTTGGATTTTCGGAAAGACTCAAATGAAGAGACAATAGCAAATTGGGATTGATATCGTTGATTTTTTTAACCCGTTTTTCAAGACTCATGAATTTGTCTTTTTTACGAAGAAAAACTATCTGCGTAGTCATGGTACGACTTTCTTTTCGAATTTCTTCTTGAAGCGCCAATAATATTTCGTTTTCTGAGATATCATTTATTTGTGCCCCTTGGTCATCTCCGCCATGTCCAAAATCAATTACTACTGTTTTTGGTTGTTTTGGGGCAGAAGAAAAGGAGCTAAAAATAAGGACGGTACTTAAAAAGCCAAATAGCAAAATTATTTTTTTCATGGCAAGGTGAATTGGTGAGTACTTTCAAATATAAAGCAAAGCAATCAGTAAATCAAAAATAATTTAACTATTCGGCTTAATAACTATTTGTTTTTTAACAGAAAAGTTGTCTTCGACTTTTAATATTGTTCAACCAAGTATTTCAATAAATCAGTTGAAGTAACAATTCCTACAAGGTCTTCACCGTCCAATACAGGAATAGCATGAAAATCTCTTGTTGAAAGTAATTTCGCAGCTTCATAAATGGTTTCATCTTGCTGCATGGTTTTTAAATCTTTTGTCATTACTTGATCAATCGTTAAAACATCGAACATACCGGTTGTTAAATCATTTCCATCAACAGTATTGATAAAACTTATCTTTTGAATATCTGTAGAAGACAACATGCCAATAACTTTTTTGCCAGATACAACAGGTACGTGACGAACATGTTTGTTTTGTAGAATTTCGTTGACCTCTTTTAATGTTTGAGTCTGATTTACTGATAATATGTCAGACGACATGATTTTTGAAATTGGAGTTCTTTTTTTCATCTTGAAAAATTTAAAATATAGTGTTAAAACTGACTGGTGCTTCGTGCATCAATCGAGCGCATTGAAAAGAACTATCCTATCCTTTTCTACTCTAAATTTCACCAAATATATTCTTCAAAAATAGGAGCTAGGTCATGTTTTTAGTAGATAAATGTCCTTATTTTAATCGTTTTAGAGTTGTTTTTACAACTTTTCATTGAAAACGACGTTTATTCAGCAATCCCAAATGAAAACAGTATGCAACGATTCCTTCAAACTTTTCTCAGTTCTCTAATTATCGTTCTTTTCCTGACTCAATGTGGATCAAGCAAAAATACTGGAAGAAAATGCGATGGCAAAAAAGCTACACGAACAAATATGGGGAATATGTAGTTACTGTTTAACTATTTTGTACTCCAATATTCGTTCATCCGATTGGATTCGCAAGAAATACAATCCGTTGGACAAATTTTCTATCGGAATAACTTCTTCTGTTGGGTTTTCAACAAAATCCTTACTCCAATATACTTGTCCAACACTGTTTAGCAGAACAAAGCGCCAGTTTTCTCCAGATAGATTAGTCGCTCGAACCACCACGAAATTTTGCGTCGGATTGGGCGAAACCGTAAAATTAGCGTCAGATAGTCCTTCCAATGAAAGGGTCGCGTCCACGACAAGAGTAGAACAAATTGTGTCATTTCCACATGAATCCGCTATTTGTAAGCAAACCAGATAATTTCCTGAGGTCGCGTAAACATGGGTAGGATTTTCCAAATTGCTTGTTCCCCCATCTCCAAAGTCCCAAGTATAATTGCTGGAAGCAGGACTAGTAAGATTTGTGAAAGTTACCAAACCTCCGTTTCCGACTGTACCCGAAAAGCCCAGAACGGGAAGGTTACAAACAACATTTATTTGCTGGCAAACGCTGTCAACACAACCATTTTGAGTTATTGTTAAGCAAATGGTGTACGAACCAGGAGTAGAATATGCGTGAGTTGGGTTTTGCAAATTACTAGTCGATCCATCTCCAAAATTCCACGTCCATGCAGTAGTATTGGGTCCACTTTGATCTACAAAAGACAAATTCAACCCAGATGTGGAATGATTGAAAGAGGCTGTCGGCAAGGGATCAATTACCACCAAAACAGAATCGTAACCAATGCAACAACCGGATCTTACTGTTACGTAATACCACCCAGCTGCGTTTACCGATAAGATTGGACTTGTGGAACCTGTGCTCCATTTTAATTCATCTTGAGAGCTTGAAACAATTAACGCCGATGAGGATCCTTGACATATGTGTACAGTGTCTTCACCGACAAAAGCAATAGGTGCTTCACATTGTGGTAGAATAAATTCCGTTTGAACAAATTTCAAACTGTCTAAATATTTGAAATTGGTTTGTACGGCCACGTCTGTTCCCGAAGAAGATTGACCATAAATCAACGGCAATTCCCAACCACCGATCACCTCTAATACGTTTTCCGCCATTTTTGGAAATAGTATTTTACCGTTGGTTTCTGTATTGCAGCTCGTGAAGTCTTTCATTTGCGTCCAAGTTTTTGAAACTACATCGTAAGCTTTGCCAAATAAATTTGGAGCATTTGGAACAACGACTATATCGGAGCCGGACCAAGTAAAAAACACTTTTGAACCATCGTCTGTTCTGCTCGCTTGAGGAGCCATATCCATGGATAATGTATTCGGGGCTGTGCCAAAGGTATTTCTTTGGCCAGTTACATCGCCTAAATCAATTGCATTCCAAAATCCGTGTTCTAAAGTAATGTCGTACATATGATGGGCTTGCGTATAGTAAATGGAATAGGCATTGGATCCATTTCCGATGCACATGAGTGCATGTGGATTCCCATACATATCAACCGTTAGGTCCATATCAAATGCAACCGTCGGAACATTACCAGAGGTAATTATGCTGGATACACAGGAAAACTGACCAATGTTGACTTGTTTTGGGGCACTCCATGTCGTTCCGCCATTGGTTGTACTATAAAAGACAGGATAAAAAGAATAGCTGGAAGTACCCTGATTAATATGAGTAATCATGCATGCCCAACCTTTTTGTCCGCTTGGGTCGAAACCAATTGCAAAACTTGAAATATGATTTTGACCATCAAACGCCGTGCTAAATGGAGGAGTTAGTTGTGCATTTT
>JAHEMP010000203.1 GCA_024643585.1 Crocinitomicaceae bacterium
GCTATTTTTTTCATTGAAAATCTATTTTCCCTCTAACAGCATTGTCAATTGTCTCCTCTAACGATAAAAAATTGTAATTTAAAGTTGACTTTATTTTGTCGTTTTTATAAACAGTGGTTGACAAAGAACTGTTCACCGTATCTTTCGTTATTGGCGATTTTCCCCGCGTAAAAAAGGCACCAAAGCCCATAATTAATCGCGCTATCGTTAATCCAAACTTTCCTACAGCAATAAAAGGAGGTTTCTTTCCAAGTTTGATTGCAATTTTATCTAAAAGATCTTTAAATAAAGTATTTTCTCCAATTAGTAAAAAGCGTTCACTTTGGACCTCACTTTTCATCAGTTTTACCATGCACTTAGCTACATCTCTCGCATCGACAATGGCATTGCCTCCTGGTGGATAAAATGACAATCCTTTCTCCATTTCCTTTAAAATCGTTAGCGAACTATCGTTCCAATTTCCTGAGCCCAAAATAACGCATGGGTTAACAATGACGGCCGAAAGTCCTTCTTCTATTCCTCGCCAAACTTCTCTTTCGGCACCATATTTACTAATTGAATATGGACCAGTATCATCTGATTTTTTCCATTTGGAACCTTCGGACACTTCCTTTATATCGCCGCCGGTTATCGCCGCCGTCGAACTGACATAGCAAAGCTTTCTGATATTCATATCCAAGCATACATTAACCACATTCGTCGTTCCTTCACGATTAATCTTCATGAGTTTATTGAAGTCACCGCGATTAAATGAAACCAATGCAGCACAATGATAAACCTCATCGTTTTCGCCAATAAAATCATCCAACGAAACGATGTCATTCACATTTACCTGTTGCCACTTAATTTTTTTCCAATGTTCATCTGACGCTGTGCCAAAGTAAAAATCGAAGACCTTTTTGACGTTTGGAATTTTTGATTCTGTCCTGTAACTCGCAAAAATTTCAGTTTCAGATTCGACCAATTCACACAGCAAATGACTACCTACTAAACCTGTTCCTCCGATTACTTTTACCATAAATCAAAATTACTCAAATTCCAGTTCTTTTGAAGGGTCCCAAAAATGACTGTCGAAATTTACAATTTGATTGTCTTTTACCGCAATACCCTCTTTTTCCAGTAATTCTTGCATTTGCGTGGGTGTGGAAAAATGAGCCGCTCCAGTTAACAAACCAATACGATTCACTACGCGATGAGCCGGCACATCATTTAAGGCATGAGCGGCATTCATTGCCCAACCAACCATCCTACTCGATTTTCCACTACCCAATACTTTCGCAATTGCACCGTAATTGGTAACCCGCCCTTCCGGAATTAACCGGGCAATTTCATGAACGCGTATAAAGAAATCTTTGTTTTTCTCCGATAGCTTGCTTTCCATTCTTTAAAAGTAGAAATATATCAATTCAAAGAAAAAGTATAATGAATAAAAATGTTGTTTATATTCGTCAGGCTATAAACTAAACATTATCACAAAAGATGGAACTAACTCAAACTGAAAAAAGGAATTACGATTTAAAATTTATTGGCACTGGGAAAGAATTTTTCAGCATTTTCATAGTCAATTGGCTACTGACCATCGTAACATTGGGTATTTATTATCCATGGGCAAAAGCCAATCGATTGGAATATATTTATGGAAATACTGAGTTTGAAAAAAGTCGCTTCAAATTTCACGGAACTGGTCTCGAAATGTTCAAAGGATTGCTAATTGCCCTTGCTGGGTTACTTGTAATTTTCGGAATGATAATGGGTTTGGTTTACCTCTTCAATAGTATCTTTTTTGTCTTTTTAATTTACCTAGTGATTTTCGCATTGATCCCTTTTGCAATACATGGAACTTTAAAATATCGCATGTCAAGAACTACCTGGCGCGGAATCCGCTTTGGCTATAGAGGAAATAGAGTAGAGTTGATTCAAAAATTCATCGGTTGGGCGTTTTTAACGGTAATAACATTTGGAATTTACGGGGCATGGATGACTATAAAACTAAGAACTTATGCTGTTGGAAATATAAAAATGGGCAATGCAAAATTTAATTTCAAAGGTGACGGGGGAACCTATTTGGGATTGATGTTGGGAGGCTATTTACTTAGTATAATTACACTAGGAATATATTCATTTTGGTGGAGAAGAGACTTGTATGCTTACCATCTTGAAAATGCTTGGCTTGAGCATGACGGCAATAAAATAAACATAAAATATACTGGAAAAGGAAGTGACTTTTTCGTGACGGATTTATTGAACATTCTGACAATTATTTTCACACTTGGATTTGGAACACCTTGGGCTGAAGTACGATTATTGAACCTAATGATTAATAAAATAGAACTTTATGGAAACATCAATTTTGATAATCTTGAACAAACCGAACAAGATTACAAAGATGCAACTGGAGAAGATATTGGAGATATGCTAAACATGGACTTTGGGATTTGATAGTTAAAGGAGAGGCGACATATTTTGATGGCTTAACGTCAAAAGCGACCGAGACATTCGTTTCGTTTGATTCGAGCGCCCAAACATTTTCAATCCTTTTAGAGGAGAATACATTAAGTTGGAATACATCTTTATGTACCATTCAAATCACAAAAGGCAAACTGGAAGTTCACTTAAATTCTGATACACAATATTTTGAATCGCTTGACCCGAAATTCGCAGAGATAGTAACAAAAACGTCGCCGACGATAAAATCTAAGAATGTATTTCATCGTTTGATGCATGCTGGATTTAAAGTTCATTTATCCATCCTCGGATTTATAATAGCCTTATCTGTGGTCATGATCTTTTTCGTTCTGCCATATGTCGCGGAAAACTCTGTAGTGCTCATCCCTAAAAGTTTTGATGACCAAATAGGAGAATATGCTTACAACGATATGATCTTGACAGAAACCATTGATGAACGTAAGTCAAAATTAGTTCAATCGTTTGCGGATAAAATGGAACTCCAAAACCAAAAAAAAATGCGGTTTACGGTGGTAGAATCTCCAATAGTCAATGCTTTTGCTTTACCAAATGGTGATGTGGTAATTTATACAGGTATCCTTGATCAAATGAAAGATTATTCCGAATTGGCGGCATTAATCGGGCATGAGGTTTCACACGTAACGTATAGACATTCTATGAAAGCGCTGAGTAGGAATTTATCAACCTATGTTTTTATATCTGCAATTCTGGGAGATATTAATGGCGTAATTACTATTCTTTGGCAAAACGCAGCTCAACTACAAACCTTATCTTATTCAAGAAAATTAGAAGAAGAAGCCGATAATATGGGACTTTCAATAATTCAAAAAAATCAAATCAATCCGAGAGGTTTTGTCGATTTATTTGAAACACTTAATACTAACTCCTCTTTGGATTTGCCAGAATTTCTAAGTTCTCACCCCGTTACATCCAGTCGCATAAAATCGATGAAAAAACAAGCGAAAGGCTCAAAATTTGTGATCAACAAAGAACTACAAGGTCTATTTTTGCAAATAAAATCGCAAAATTAAATTGTAATTCGAGATAAACTAATTAGAATAAAACAATTCCTAATTTACAAATTATCAATTTCACGGGTAATATTTTGCGGAAAGTGATTCGACGAATTCATTATTTTAGACCATTGAACTAAATAATGCTATTTTTAGCAGAAACAATTTAAACAAATCAGATTTCAGATTTTCAAGCATTTTTTCTATTTCACCTTATTACAGCAAAGTGAAAAGTGCTATTTTTTTTCTAAAGTTGATTTGTGCGGCGAGTTGAGCCAATTATGAAATGTGATAATTTTTAGAAAGGTAAAATCCAAGATATGAAGCAGGATATTCAGGTTAATTTATTTCAAATAATAAAGCAAAAACTAGCCGGAGAAGACTCATTAGGTCTTGCTTTATCAGATATTTTAAGCATCAGTCCCGACGCCGTTTATCGAAGATATCGCAATGAGACTGCTTTGACGATAAATGAAGTCAAAAAGCTTTGTGCACATTTCAATATTTCTTTTGACGCTTTGTGCGTAATGGCTGAAGGAACTGTAAGCTTTTCCTATCCGCCATTAAATACGTATGATTTCAGTCTTGAATCCTATTTAGAAGGAATATTGAAAGCTTTTCAAAAGCTAAAATCACTTGGTAGTCCTGAATTAATTATTTCTGTAAACAATCTGTCGTTTTTTCAATTGTTGAACGTACCACAACTCGTTCGTTTCAAATTGTTCTTTTGGGCAAAAACGCATTTACAAATTCCTGATTATAAGGAAACCCTTTTTGCACATGACAAAACAAGTGAAAATGCATTTCAATTGGGGAAAGAAACATTACAAATCTATAATTCAATTCCATCCAAAGAGATTTATGATTTGGAATTTATGAGAGGGTTTTTGCGACAAATAGAGTACTATTTTAAATCGCATTTATTTGAAGAGCCAGAATATGCTCTTTTCTTAATTGACAGGATATTGATGCTTTCAGGCCACCTAAAAGAACAAGCAACCATTGGCAAGAAATTTACCTATGGCACACAAGCTCCGGCTCAAGGAAATAGTTTTGAAATGTACTTGAATGAAACCATAAATTCCGATGCGACCTTTTATTTTAAAGGAAATGAAACAGAAGGTTTGTACATTACGCACAACATCATGAATTACTTGGAAACGAGCAATCAAGCCTATGTCCAG
>JAHEMP010000204.1 GCA_024643585.1 Crocinitomicaceae bacterium
TTATGAATTTCCATTGACAGGTAATCTAGAATCCTGGGCAAAACAAGGCGTTTTTTTGATTAATACTTGTTTGACAACTGACATTGGTGTTGCGAATGCGCATCAAAACAAAGGTTGGGAAGAATTCACCGATGTCATTTTCGAAATAATAAATGAGTTAAATGACAATCTAGTTATTCTTTTCTGGGGAAATCAGGCTAAAATTAAAATGAGCCAGTTCGATGAAAAAAAACATTGTTTTCTGAGTACGAGTCACCCAAGTCCATTATCCGTAAATAGAGGGTTTAAAGGATGTAATCATTTCGTTATTTGTAATACTTATTTAAAATCAAAAAAAATCCCTGAAATCGACTGGCAAAGCTAGAATTGAGTTTAGTATATCCTTATATTTGCAACAATGAATTTGAAAAATGACTTAATACTGCGTGCAGCACGTGGTGAAAATATAGAGCGTTATCCAGTTTGGTTGATGCGTCAGGCAGGAAGAATATTGCCAGAATACAGAACAGTACGTGCATCGCTGTCTGGTTTTAAAGAATTGGTTGAAACGCCGGAAAAAGCTGCTGAAGTGACGGTTCAACCGGTGGATTTGCTAGGAGTTGATGCTGCTATAATATTTAGTGATATTTTGGTCGTTCCTGAAGCGATGGGTCTCGAATACCAGATGGTAGAGTCAAAAGGACCTTATTTTGAGAAAACGATTAAAACGGAAGACGACTTAAAATATGCTGAATTTAACTTTGATGTTGAGGATAGACTCAGTTATGTTTTAGAAGCGATTCGAATTACAAATAAGGAATTAAACGGAAGAGTCCCTTTAATCGGTTTTGCTGGTGCTCCATGGACAATCTTATGCTATATGATAGAGGGCCAAGGCTCAAAAACATTTAGCAAAGCAAGAAAAATTTTATACCAAAATCCAACTTTGGCACACGACTTGCTTAATCGTATAACTGAAGTGACAATTCAGTATTTAAAAGCACAAGTAAAAGCAGGAGCACATATGTTGCAAGTGTTTGATTCTTGGGCAGGAATTCTGGGAACAGAACAATATGCTGAATTTGGATTGAAATATTTGGATAGAATAGCGCGTGAAGTGAACGAAGTTCCTTTAACGTTATTTTCAAAAGGAGCATTTACTTCGGTTGAAGCTATTGCAAGATTGGATTGCAATACAGTCGGGGTAGATTGGAACATGGATATTGCGACAATACGAAAGAATATTGGTGAAACGAGAACATTACAAGGTAATTTAGACCCTTGCGCACTGTATGCGAGTCACGCTGAAGTCGAACGTTTGACGAATAATATGCTGAATTCCTTTTCAAGTAAACGACATATTGTTAATTTAGGGCACGGCGTTTATCCAGATATCGATCCTGAAAAGGTGAGGACATTTATACAAACAGTTAAAAACTATGAACTTAAATAATAAAAACATGACAAAAATAGGAGGAATAGCATTTTCTATATTGCTAACTACGGGTTTGTTTGCTCAACAGAATTTGGTGAACAATGGTGGTTTCGAGGAAGTTAAAGGAAAAGTTAGAAAGGCTGGGGCCATTGGAATGGCAACAGGATGGACATCTGCAACGGGAGTGAAAGCTGATTTATTTATAGATACAAAAGAACCAGGTTTTGGAACCCCTGATAATATATACGGGACAGAGAGTGCAAAAGACGGTAGTAATTATGCTGGAATTGTAGCTTTTTCGTATGGGGATAAAATGCCTAGAACCTATTTGCAAACACGCTTGACTTCTCCGTTGAAAAAAGGTCAAAAATACTGTATAACGTATCATGTTAGTTTGGCTGAAGGGTCAAAATATGCCGTGAACCAAATGGGCATGTTTTTCTCTAAAAAAGAATACGAATCCGACTCAAAAGCTAGTTTGATTGAAGATGCTCAATACAAAAGCAATAAAATACACAATGCCTTGTTTGGTTGGGATAAAATTTGTGATACGTATTTGGCAACAGGAAGTGAGAAGTTTTTGATCATAGGAAACTTCAATTCGAATGAAGATATTAAACAAGAGAAAAATAGACCGACAAAAGGTTTAAAGGTAGACCAACTTATTGCAGCTTATTATTACATTGACGATGTGTCCGTTATTTTAATTGAAGATGACATGGTCTGTGATTGTGCAAGCATGGAGGAGGAAGAAAAGTATTCTACTCTTATCTATCAGAAGCAAGTTAATATGGATGAGACAAAAAACACGCCTAAACAATTAATAGAAGGTCAAGAGTTGTTTTTTGGATTCGGACAAAATCGTTTAACACTTATTGCAGAAGGTGCATTGGATATTATTGCAAAACAAATGTTGGCGAATCCAGCAATGAAACTTCAAATCAATGGACATACTGACGAAATGGAAGATAAAGTTGGAGAAGAAAAAGAAGAATTCTCAGATATGGACAATAAAAGAATAGCTGCGGTTATGGATTATTTGACTTCGAAAGAAGTAGCTGCATCGAGACTAATCGCAAGTCCACAAGGAAGCGAATCTCCTAATGTTGAAATCAACGAGAATGATGAAGAAGACGTTGCTCAAGCAAAAAACAGAAGAGTAATGTTTATCGTTAGATAACATAAATAAAAAGTAGGCTTTTTAAAACCGTTGCAAATTTTGTAACGGTTTTTTTTATTTTAAGAAGTGATTACCAATTTTTGAGTTCCTTATATACTAAGTGAATAGGCAAACCCATAACTGTAAAATAAGAACCTTCCATTTTTGTAATCCCCATCATTCCTATCCATTCTTGAACGCCATAAGAACCTGCTTTATCATAAGGTTTGTAATGATCTAAATAGTAATTGATTTCAAATTCACTTAGCGCCTTGAAGGTAACTGTGGTTTGATCGGAAAAAGAAATTTCTTTGTTAGAATCACTCATAGCAACGCCAGAGATGACAACATGAGAATTGCCACTAAGTTTTTTTAGCATTTCTTCAGCCTCCATTCGATTTTGAGGTTTACCTAAAATTTCATTATTCAAGACAACAATTGTGTCACTACAAATAAAAAGTTCATTGGATTGTGCGTTATCTTTTAACGCAAGGAGTTTCTTTTTAGCAATAAATTCCGGAACTTCAGGTATAGCCAAGTCGTTGGGAAAATCTTCGACAATATCAGCTACTCTAATTTCAAAATCAATATCTAATCCTTCTAAAAGTTCTTTTCTTCTTGGTGATTGAGAACCTAATATTATGGAGTACTTTTTATCTATTAGATCCATAATACATACCAATATACAGATGTTAATATTCCACTTATCATCGAGAATTTAACCAATCGGTCAACAATTTTATAACTGGATCTTGATTTTGAATTCCAAAGATATAGAATCGCGAAAAGGTCAAAAAACAAAGAAAGAATAACGGGAAGAAAGACTTTGAATTGATCAAGTATTGAAAAGTTAATATTAGATTGATGCAAAACAAATAGAGTAGAAAAGAAAACGATAGGTAATACTAAAAATAGGGTAGCCCATAATTTTGCAGTGCGAATTCCAAATCGAATCGGGATTGTTTGTGCCTCAACCAAGTTGTCTCCTTCAACATCTTCAATGTCTTTTATTATCTCACGAGCAAAATTGTTTACAAATGCAAAAAAGGCTAATAACAAGATGAAATGACCATTTTCAATTAATGACCTAAACCAAAATGAAAATGCTGTATCGGAACCCGCCCATACATCCCAAACAATGCTCTTCTGAATATAGAAGTGAACGCCGCAAAGAATAGGAACTAACGCTGTTAAACCAGCTATTAAAAAATTACCTACAAATGGTTGTTTCTTCAAATACAGGCTATAAAACCAAAGACTATTCATTGAAATGAGGTGAATGAATAGATACCAAAATGTATTATTACGAACGCCCAAATAAATAGCTATCGCAAACGCCCCAACATTGAGTGCAGAATGTATTATTATTGCCCAGCGCCGTTTAATTGACTTCCCAACAATAACTCTTTCTGGTTTATTTATTCGATCCGCTTTTATGTCAAAATAATCATTGATGACGTTTCCTGCCGCAGCGATCATAATTGTTGATAGGACCAGTAAAAAGAAATCAAAGGATTCATTATCGTTTCCTAGTAGGTTACTTTTTATTTCATTTGGATATATTTTTTCATAGGTAATAAGAAACAAACGAATGCTGTACATAGTCGCAGCAATGATCACTAAATTAATCCATCTGATTAAGCGAAGTATGGCCATGTTATTTAATGATTTTATATTCTGTTCTGCGATTACGCTGGTGGGCTGATTCCTTTTCTTGCTCTGTATTTAATTTCGCTATTTCAGCGTCAGAAATTACATTTTGAACGGATCCATAACCCTTATAAGATAATCGATTCGGATCAATTTCATATAAAAGTAAATAATCATATACTGCTTTTGCTCTATTGGTCGAAAGTATTTCATTTTCTTTGGTGTTTCCTCGAGTATCGGTGTGCCCTCCGATTTCAATTTTTACAGAAGGGTTTAATTCAAGAAATTCTCTTAGTGTATTCAGCTCAATGTAAGATTCGTCCCTGAGGGAGGCTTTGCCTAAGTCAAAAAAGACATTGTTCAATATATTTGGCAAGGTACTATTCAATGGAACCAGTGGAATATTCATGTGAATTGCTTCACTGTTTGAATT
>JAHEMP010000205.1 GCA_024643585.1 Crocinitomicaceae bacterium
TATTATGGCAAATGCCTGTGGACGAAAATCATCATGTTCATGGATTTTTGGCAAACCATTAAAGTCAAATTTTTGATGAAAAATCGGATGATTGAAAGGAAGTTCGATCAATTCTTTGTTTGGAAACAACTTTTTCAATTCCACACGAATAAATTCATCCATACCATAGTTATCATCGATGTGCAAAAAACCTCCGCCTAACAAATAGGTTCTTAAATTTTGTATGTCTGTAGGAGAAAAAACGACATTTCCATGCCCAGTCATATGGATATATGGGTACAAAAAAAGATCTGCTGAACTTGCATCAACGTAAGGGACATTTTTTGAAATTCGAGTTCCTAACGTTTGATTACAAAAAGCGACCAAATTTGGCACAGCCGTTGGGTTTGCATAGTAATCGCCACCCCCATTGTATTTTAATACGGCGACTTGGTAAGCTTCTTGAGTCCAGGTTCTTGAGCCAAAAAGAAACAAACAGAAAATCAGAAGCAAAGATCTAGTAATTGACATATCTCTCCTTTTTTTCTTCGTATATATCTTCAAAAGTGACCAAAATACCTGTTTCTTCCACATTGCCAAAGTCTGGATTTACAGCTGTTCCAAAGGTCTTCATTGTTGGCGACAGGTTCATATAAATATTAACCAAAGGTGGAATGACTTCTCCTCTTTCTCGGATGTAATTGTTCAATATTTTAAAATCTACTTTGAAATCTTTTCCTTCAAAAAGCTGAGTGTAACTCATTTGAGCGTGGGCAATTTTCAAAGGGTGTAACGGTGTCATTAATTTTTCTGTATCCGGAAAATAGAGATGCATAAAATACAAAAGGATGTTTCTGCATTCTTCGTTGTAAGAGGGATACATGGTGACTTTTCCGAAGAAATATTTCAAGTGAGGTCTTGTTCGAACTATAGCACCAAGTCCGTCCCAAATATTGTCCAATGCATACAAACCCTTTCTAGGGTTCACCATGGGTTGAAAATTGGGTTGTACCCAAGACCTTCCTAATTCAATGGTATTTGGCAAATAATAGTCAATGAACTTTTTGGTGAAGTCAAAATAATGTGCTGTTGATAACAGTATCTCTCCGGAATTCAGAATTGCTTTTGAACATTCTATGAATCGATAACCACCGACAATCTCCTCATCTTCAGGTGACCATACAATTAATTGTTCGTAGCAAATATCATCCAAATCGTAATGATCCAAATCCATTTCTTCGCCAGTACCTCCACCAGCATGACGAAAAGTGACTTCTCGTAATCGTCCTATTTCGCGCAGAGTATTCGGTGAATTGTGAATGTTAACACAATAAATTTCATTGTCCCCTTTGCGTGTTGTGCGGATAAAACGATCTGAATTTAATTCAGACTTTAAAATAGAGCGATCTATTGGATCTATTATTTTTTTCACAGTCATATTATTAATTGCTTTCCAATTGATATACTTTTTCTTTTATCCACTGAGCCTGCTCTAAATCCGTTAAAGCAGGGTCCAAATCCACAGCTCTTATTGGATCTCCGAAGGTCATCGTTATAGTTGAATTCCTCAATTTAAACAATTCATTCGACAAATAAAGCATTTCTATGTTTGCTTTGATTCCGATGGCAGATCGAAAGTTTGATAATCGATAGAAAAAGTTACTCAATTTTCCATCTATGTGCATAGGTACGATTATTCTATCGTTTGCTTTTGACAAGGTGACAAAGGTCTTTTTCCAAACCAAATCGCGCACTTTCCCTCCCTTCCTTCTGCTGACCAATCCTGCAGGAAACAAACTAACTAAATATTCTGAAGCAAACAGTTCGTTTATCTGTTCACGTTTGGATTGAGGGTTTTTTCCATGTTTATCCACGCCTAAAAACAAGCCATTCATTCGATTCAAATTCAATAACAAATCATTGACAATGTACTTCAAATCGGTTCTAGTATTCCTTAATCCTGAGACTAAGGCAATGGCATCCATACCTCCTAAAGGATGATTCATGGCTAAAACCAACTTTCCATCTTTTGGCAACTTTTCTAAATTCTTAATTTTAATATCGATATTAAGGTAATTCATTACCGCATCACAAAAATCTTCATTTTGATCATCCGGATGATCCACCATAAATTGATTTATTTCGTCCTGATGTAAAATACGCTCTAAATACCTCAAAACAAACCTTGGAAGCCACTTTAATAGGCTAGGATTCTTACTTTCGATTAATTTTCGAATATCAATTAATTTCTCTTGGTTTTTATTTTTTTTAGCCATTTATCCTAATCAAGTGAGTGCTAAATTAATTTTTTTTGACGCATAGCGTTGCATTAGACTGCAATTTTTAAAGCAAATTAACTTCGAAAAAATAATCATTTTCTCTATGAACTAAAGCCATATTCATTAGTTTTGCATGTTACCAAAAAATGACTCTCAAAACATGATTCAATTATCAGATAGATTGTTAGGCATGGAGGAATCCGCAACTCTAGCAATGTCAAAGAAAAGTAGAGAACTAAAACAATCAGGTAAAGATATCATTTCTTTAAGTCTTGGAGAGCCTGATTTCTTTACACCCGACTTTATAAAAGCTGCTGCCAAAAAGGCAATTGACGAAAATTACACCAAATATACACCTGTTTCTGGTTACGACGATTTGAGAGAAGCCATTGCCGATAAATTCAATCGCGACAATCGTTTACCCTATAAAAAAGAAAATATTGTTGTTTCAACTGGAGCGAAACAATCCATCATAAATGTCGTCATGAGTGTGATGAATGCCGGTGATGAATGCATTATTCCCGCGCCTTATTGGGTTTCATATGTGGAAATGGTAAAAGTAGCAGAAGGTGTGCCTGTTATCGTTTCTGCATCCATAGATCAGGATTTCAAAATTACACCTGCACAATTGGAAGCGGCTATTACGCCCAAATCTAAATTGATGATTTTTTCTACACCCTGCAACCCAACAGGCTCTGTATATACGAAAGAAGAATTAGCAGCATTAGCGAAAATAATTGCAAAATACCCTCAGTTACTAGTCATCTGTGATGAGATTTATGAACACATTCGATTTGAGGGTAATCACGAAAGTTTAGCTCAATTTCCTGAAGTTTTTGAGCAAGTTGTAACCGTAAATGGTGTTTCAAAGGCATGGGCGATGACAGGTTGGCGTTTGGGATATATAGGTGCGCCAAAATACATTGCTGAAGCATGTGAAAAAATCCAAGGTCAATTTACATCTGCAACCTGTAGTATTACTCAAAGAGCCACTATTTCAGCTGTCAGCTCGAAACCAGAGGTTTTGAATGAAATGGTTACAGCCTTCAAAAATCGACGAGATTTAGTTTTGGACTTGTTGAATGAAATACCTGGTTTAAAAACAAATTTACCGAAAGGAGCATTTTATGTTTTCCCCGACATAAGTTCATTTTTTGGGAAATCACATGGAGAACATGTAATTAATAATTCCGGTGAAATGGCTATGTATCTATTGTCTGAAGCTCTAGTCGCTGTAGTAGGAGGTGATGCTTTTGGAGATAACAACTGTATTCGCTTCTCTTACGCAACTTCCGAAGATATATTAACAGAAGCATTATCAAGAATTAAACTTGCTCTTGCTAAATTGAATTAAATGACTGTACAAGAAGCTTTTGCAAAATTCAACCAATTGAAAGTAGCGGTAATTGGAGACGTTATGGTAGATGCCTATATACGTGGCAAAGTTGTCCGTATCAGTCCAGAAGCCCCAGTTCCAATAGTAGCAAATTCGAAAAAAGAGGATAGATTGGGAGGCGCGGCAAACGTAGCGCTTAATTTAGTGGCGCTTGGCGTTCAAACTCAATTGTTCTCTGTTATCGGTCAAGATGAGGCTGGAAATTTACTTGAAAATTTATTGAAAACTGAAAACATTGGAATTGGCTTAATTAAAAGCAAAGACCGACTTACAACTATAAAAACTCGAATAATTGGCAATAGTCAACATATTTTAAGAGTAGATACGGAACAAACAAATGATATCAATTCGCAAGAAGAAGATCAATTAATAGCTGCTTTAAAAAATGCAATTGAAGCTGGTCTGGATGCCATAATATTCGAAGATTATAACAAAGGTGTTTTGAGTGAAAGAGTCATTTCAGAAATAATTGCGTTGGCCAAAGAAAACAATGTGATTACGACCGTTGATCCTAAAAAAACAAATTTCTTAAGTTTCAAAGGTGTTACTTTGTTTAAGCCCAACCTGAAAGAATTGAAAGAAGGTTTGGGACGTGATTTTAAATTTGAAGAGTTTGAACTTTTTGAGCAAGCGGTTATCGACTTGGAGGCCGAACTGAAAAATGAAATTACTTTTGTTACACTTTCTGAGCACGGTGTCTATATCAAAAAGGGGATAGACAGAAAATTATGGCCTGCTCACCTTAGAAACATTGCTGATGTCAGTGGTGCTGGTGATACTGTAATTGCTGTTGCAACATCATGCCTGGCAGCTGGAATGAGCCCAAAAGAAATGGCTAACATTGCTAATTTGGCAGGTGGACTAGTTTGTGAAATGAGCGGTGTTGTAGCAATTGATAAAGAAAAACTCCTAGAGGAAGTAATCAA
>JAHEMP010000206.1 GCA_024643585.1 Crocinitomicaceae bacterium
TTCTCGGTTGACCAATATTACACCTATCGCACCCGCATTTTGAGCATTGAGAACTTTCGTTCCCGCATAACAATCGTTTGTTGAGGCCCCATCGTATCGATAGATTAAAGCTATTTTTCCAGCAATGGCGTTTATGGCTGGTGCACAACCCTCATTGGCATGCGGAACACCTTGAGCATTGATTCCAGATGTCGTGTCTTCGTAAATTACCACTGTGTCTAAAATGGCATCCGCTGGATTGTTCAAGTTGGGTAATCCCCAGTTTGGAGCGTCACCATTGCTTGTAAATTCATAACCACCCGAAATGGAAGCGGGCGAAACAATTGTAAAAGCGACCTGAGATATCGAAATCAACGAAGCTGAACAAAACAACAGTAGAATGTATAATTTTTTCATTTTATAAGTTTTAGCATGAGCAATATAGCAAATTTTTTAGAGTGTTTTTGAAAATTTTGCAATCCAGTATTATTAAAATGAAACTACAAAATATCCATTGGCGTAATGAAGTTTTAAATTACCCCCATTTTTTGCATCAAAAAAGTGGCGCTTTTGTTTTTGCAAACTCCATCTCTTAAAGTATAATCGAAGTACAATTCATCTTGGACAATTTCAACCTCAAAGCACTTGTTCGTTAATTGATTTGGATATTCGGCAGTCGTTTCGCATACTTTTAAATCGTGCGTTGCAATAGCACCTATGGCTTGTTTGGCGATTATTTTTTTGATGACTTCTACCGTTCCTGTTCGTTTGTCGTCGGAGTTTGTTCCTCTCAGAATTTCATCTAAAAGAACAAAAGAAATTTCTTTTTCGGCCGCATTCATCACTTCTTTCAATCGTTTTACCTCAGCAAAAAACAGGGACTCGCTATCGCTTAATGAATCCGAAATACGCATGGAAACGTAAACAGGAATGGGATGAACGCTGGCTTTGCTGGCGCAGATAGGAGCGCCAATTCCGGCTAAAACCATGTTTACGCCTAGGCTTCGAAGAAAAGTACTTTTACCGGACATATTGGACCCAGTAAGAATGATGAATTTTTGTTCAGTAAATTCTACGGAACTTGTAACTCGTTTTTTAGCACTTAAAAGCGGATGACCCAGATTTTCAAAACGTATTTCATAATTGGAGTTGATGGAAGGGAAGGTAAAGTCTGGGTTATTGAAAGAGAAGTTAGCCACAGAATTCATGGCCTCGAACTCGCCAATAACGTCAATCCAAACTATTATTTTTTCAGCATGGCTGTTTTTCCATTTGCGAAATCCACGCAAGGTATGAATGTGAGAAAGGAAAAATCCATTTAGGAAAATGGCACCGACTGGATTTAAAATGTTTTCCAGTTGACCGAAAAGATTTGATAGTTTTTGAATCTCAAAACTCGCTTTTTCTTGTTCGCCTTTCAACTGGTTTTTAAGTTCATTTAGTTTAATGGAATTGAATTCCTTGTTCTCTATTTTTTGAAGAATTAGACTGTAATTTTTTAAAATCTCATCCACTTTTCGTGATCCAATAAGTTCTTTTTTAATTGTCTTCAGTTGATTTCCTAAAACACTTAAATTCAGTAAGAAAAGAGCAATTACCCAATTGCCCAATCCAGCATCGAAAAATAGGTTGTACGAAAAAAGTCCGAGAAATAGTGCGGGAAACAAAAAGGAAATAACATGAAGTAATTTAGACTGAAGACGTTTATCTGTTTTTGTCCACGCTTTTAATTCTCGATACGTTTGCTCACTGTCCTCAGTGATTTTTGCCAAAGCATAAATCTCGTGTCGCCAAACCTGATTAGTCGCCAGTTCTTGAATTGCTTCTTGATTCTGCACAATTTCTTCTTTTGCCAAAAGAGTTTGTAGATTTTTTGCTAAAAAAACCGAGCCAATATGAGTCGCCGTTCGATTTAGGATATGAAATATCGATTTGTGACCAAAAAAGTCCAAATCGAACGAATACGCATGACCTGGATTCATGTGGTTCGCCCCATTTTCGAACGGAAGGCTTTCCTCATTTAAAAAAGAGATTTCGTTTTTATTGATTTCAATTTGTGCTTTCGTAATTTTTCGTTGAAAAGCAAGTCGACCATGAATTTTTAAGAGAATTGCAAATCCTAAAATTGAAACCAATGTTAAAGCTGCATAAACTGCTGAAAAATTTTTAAAAAAGAAGTACCCAAAAAGAATAACTAGGAAGGCGAGAACCAAACGAGCGGCACTAACTAAATTTGTTTTGGAATTTATTTTAGAGTAGTTTTTATTGTGTTCTTCAAGAAAGGTAGTGTACTGTTCAGCGGAGAAATTCATTGATTTATTTTAAAAGAGCAAAGGTCGCCAATTAAATGGAAATATGACTTTGAAAATAATGACGATGAAACTTGTTGTCCCTTTTATCTTTTACTTCCCGCCAATTTCCAACCCAACCAAGCCATTGGAAGGTAGGCACCAACCAAATCCAAAACATTAAACCACATGGGAGCCGGTAAATCGACTACCATCATGATTCCACCCAGTAAGAAAACAAAACCGATGATCATTGAAATTCCCAAGTGTTTGTTTGCCGCAATTTTAGCCGCAATGTATGCGCCAACCAAAGTTCCTAAAGCATGGGCTAAAAAAGGGAAAATGAAGTTTTTTACTGGAAATGAACCAATGTTGGCTTTCAAATCTTCCATGTTTGTCGGGTCAACCCCTTCTGGTAAAGGGATAATAGAACTGCTGACCATAATGAGTCCCATATTGACAATAGAACCTATTATGATGCCTGAAATTACGGCTAGTAAATTCTTGAATATTGGATTCATGCTGTTTTAAGTTTATTTGTTTAGTCAACAATACTACAAAATTCGCTCGAAACAAACGAATAGTTGTTTGATTGACTATTCGATTTTTAATGAGGTCATACTTAAACTTCCAGCGAGTAATTTATCATTGAATAGGCGAATATTCTCATTGTTTTGCTTTAATCCTAAGGTATAAATCAGCGGCAAATAATGATCGGGTGTAGGAATGGCCAGCTGGAAAGCTTTTGATTGTTTTTCATAGGCAATCAATTCTTCAAAATTTCCATCAAGAATAAAATCATTAATTTTTTGTCGCGCTTCTATCGCCCAATCAAAACCATAATCAACTTTATTTATATTGGCAAAATCAACCAATCTTAGGTTGTGGACAATGTTGCCACTTCCAATAATTAGTATTCCTTTGTTACGAAGATTTTGTAATTGTTGAGAAAGTTCAAAATGCTGACGAGCCGATTTTGTGTAATCAATACTCAACTGCACCACAGGAATGTTGGCTTCAGGATACAAATGTTTTATAACAGACCAAGCTCCATGGTCCAAGCCCCAATTTTCATCCAAATCGATTAAAGTTGGACTCACAATTTCTTTGGTCATTTTAGCCAATTCTGGACTTCCTTGAGCTGGATATTGAACATCGAAAAGCGCTTGAGGAAAACCTCCGAAATCGTGAATTGTTCTTGGCGTTTCCATAGCCGTAATTTTGGTTCCCTTCGTAAACCAATGTGCTGAAACACAAAGTATGGCATTTGGCTTGGGCAAATCTTTTGCGATATTCCTAAAACCAAGAACAAACTCATTTTCCTCAATTGCGTTCATCGGACTGCCGTGTCCCAAGAACAAGACTGGCATTTTTTCGGTGTTTTTAAATCCTTTGGCTGCGGTATAAAATTCATTTAAATTGGTCATGGAAGAAAGAAATGGACTAACACTCAATAATTTTAAAAAATGTAAGCGATTCATAGATTGAATTTACATTTTAAAGTTAAGGAATCTTCGGTATCAGTTTTTGTTAATTTAGCACAAAGTCAGATTCAATAAATCTATTGTTTATTCTAATCCAACATTAAACCCTTCATCCAAAATCAACTTCCCATCCTTTGGCTCAGGATTTCCTGGAATGACAAATCCTTTTATTGTTCCTGTTTTTCCTATTTGGATCAATTGTGTTAATTGCGCTTGGGTGAGTTTTTTACCCAACAATTCGAAAGGAATTTTAAAACCGCACGCTTTGTAGTCGGAACATCCAATAGCTGTTTTGCCCTTCATGATTTTTGCTTTTTTGCACTTAGGACAGTCTAAATCTTCGAGGTTTATTTTCTCTTTTTTTACTCTGGGTTTCTTCGTTTTCGTTTCAGCTTTTTTCGGTTCTTCAATGATTTGTATCGTTCGTTGTGTGTTGAAAATTACATCATCGCACAATTCGCGCACCATTTGGAACAATTCGCCTTTGAAAACATCGGATTCGTATTCGCCTTTTTCGATTAAACGTAGCTTCTTTTCCCAGTCGCCCGTGAGTTCTGCACTTTTCAAAACTTCATTCTGGATGGTCCCAATTAAACCAATTCCCGTTGGTGTGGCGAGGAGATTTTTGCGTTTTTTCTCAATGTATTTTCTCCGGAAAAGTGTTTCAATAATATTTGCTCGCGTAGACGGACGACCAATACCGTTGTCTTTCAAAAGTTCGCGCATTTCTTCGTCATCCACTTGTTTTCCAGCCGTTTCCATAGCTCGCAAAAGTGTTGCTTCCGTGTAATATTTTGGAGGAGACGTTTTTCCTTGGTGAACAA
>JAHEMP010000207.1 GCA_024643585.1 Crocinitomicaceae bacterium
GTTTGAACAAGCTATGAGAAATAGTAAGCCTATGAAAATGAAATCATAAGTAAGAAGGCTTTTTATTCTTGACATTTTTAATAAATCAACTATTCAGATTTAGTTACTTTCGGTGACCAAAGCCTATGCCTACTCTAACCCCCATGGTTAAGAACCAACTAACGTCGGAATAATTTTGCTCTGTCCACCAAAAATTCTCTTGATTTGTATTTGGGTCATAGTAGTAATTCGTATAAAACGATTTGGTGTTGTTTAATTTCAAACCAGAACCTAAGTAAAGGTCAAGTGAAAAAGAATTAGACAACCATCTCTGCGTGCCAAAAACAAAAGCAAAACTTGTATTTTTTGAATATCCTCGCTGGTCATCAAGAGCTTTAACTGGCGAACCAGGATAAGGTTCTGGATTAGGATTTGGGTTATAAGTATAAAACGAATACGTATAATTCAACTGATTTATGCCTATTACGGGAGAAATATAGAATCCTTCCATAGCATCTTTATCTTCCAAAGGATAATACCGAGCCGCTAAACTTAGTGTATAGCCGAGTAAACTATTTTGAGTCGCATTATAGGATTGACTGTTAATTAAATGGTCCAAATCAAAAGGCGAAACATTTGAAATTGCCGGTCCGAATGAAATTTGCAAAGATGCTTGTTCTGCAATCATCCTTTCATAGGAAAACAATATCTCCCCTCGAAACAATCTGGTAGGCGTAAATTTGAGCACAGAATTACGATCCGATTGTTGCTCCTGTGCTACTACATTTAGAGAAAATAGGACAATAATAGAAACGAAGTAGGTTAGTTTTTGCATATCCGAATAGTTAGTAATTTTAAGTAAAGTTGTATCAAAAAAGCGTATTGACAAAATTTATTTTTCCCTATTTTGTACAAGACCAAATTAGTATAGTATTAACGCATTCACCTTAAAATTATTCTACTTTTGTTTGAAGAAATTATCATACTATGCTTTTTACATTCAAAATAGAACAAAACGATTTTCTGACATTTCAATTGTATACTGTTTCTAAATCTACAAACGTTGTAAAAACTAGACTTCGTGGCAGAATATTAACCTCTGTTGCTGGATTATTGCTTTCTATCAATTTGTTTGTGACTGGTAGCAGTATAGCTGCAACAATTATGCTTGGTATTGCAATTGGTACCTATGCCCTTTATCCAAAATACCACAAATGGAGACTTAAAAAGCACTTCGAGAAATACAGCAAGAAAAATTATGGCACCCATTTTGGCCAGGAAGAAAGTTTAGAGACGCATACGGATTATCTAGTGTCTAAAAATATTTCCGGTGAAGGAAAAATCGACAAATCAGAATTGGAAGCTTTGACTGAAATAGGTGATTATTTTTTCTTGAAAATGAAAAATGGCTCTTCAATTATTATCCCTAAAAGATTTTTGAAGAACCCAAGCGATATTGAGAATGAGATAAGAAAATATGGAATTGTTCATAGCAAAGAGTTGGATTGGGAATATTAAATGTGGACGATTTCGTGTTTCGTAAATATTCTTTTCCCAAATGTAAAATCCACTCTGCCCAATTGAAGCCCTGCCCAACCTACTTGATTAATCAAAACATTCTCTCCAGAACTGTTTTTAACAACCAAGGGCTCTGACAAAAATGTATGCGTGTGACCTCCGATAATCAAATGTATTCCCTGTGTGTTCTTGGCCAAATTGATATCGCTCGCTCGAGTTTTATCCTCGTAATCAAAACCCAAGTGAGATAAACAAATAATTAAATCGCACTTTTTCTTCTTCAAATTATTTACTTCCTGCTGAGCAATGGCAATAGGGTCCAAATAAACTGTGTCTTCAAATTTAGATTTTGAAACTAACCCGTCGAGCTCCACTCCTACTCCAAAAACTCCAATTTTAATTCCATTTTTTGTAAATACTTGACTGCTTTTTGTTTTTCCTGCTAATTCGGTATTGGTGAAGTCATAATTTGCACAAAGAAATGGGAAATCAGCATATTTCTTGGCATTCAGAAAACCTTTGATTCCCGCATCAAAGTCGTGATTACCCATTGTTGCGGCATCGTAACCGAGTTCAGTCATTAACTTCATCTCCAACACCCCTCCATACCGATTAAAATAAGGAGTGCCTTGAAAAATATCACCTGCATCCAATAAAAGAATATTTTCCTCTTGGGATCGAATATTAGATATGGCTGTAGCTCTTCTTACCACTCCACCTAGTCCTGGGTATTTCGCGTCATTTAATGGGAAAGGGTCAATTCGAGAATGTGTATCGTTGGTATGTAAAATCGTTAATTTCTTTTCGTTTTTATCAGCAAGTAACGAGTTGAAAAATGGCTTAACCATTACAACGCCGCCCGATAGGTAGATAGCTTCATTCAGAAATTTCCTTCTACTGCGTAACATCGATTCTACAATTTTTATCAATTTTTAAATTTCCCTGCTTTTTCACCTCATCAATGAAAGAATCACGTAATAACCTGCCTGTATAAAGAACTTCCAATTTTTGTTCAAAAAATGTCATTCTGTCTCCACCATTTAACAAGTAGTCGGATGTTAGCACCCAAAAAACATCCGTTTGTTCTTGTTCGCCCAAAAGAGATAAACCTGATTTATTGAAAACTGCATTGGCGATTGGCTCACCACCCGAGGCTCTTATATAGTCTTCAATATCTTTCAACACTGAAATCGGTAGTTTTACCCAAACAACTTCATTATCGAATGGCATAAGTGTATATATATCACCCAATGTCACCCCACCTTGATTTATAGAAGATCTAATACTACCCATATTGAGCAAAACCATATTCGGTTTAAGAATTTTAGACAAACTATCCTGGTCGTTCAATAGAGCGTCTGCTATCCAATTGTTAAGTGCACTGCATGGACGGTTTTTTATCATATTTTCGCCAGATTGACCAATTACTACATTCATACTTAAATTCAATGTATCCCTATATGGACTTATTTCAGTCTCCAAAGTTTCCATTTCAGCCAAAGTATAATCTATTGGAATGGTATTGCTCTCCCAAGTTTTGGGTGAAAAAGAAGAGCAGGCCGTTAGACCTGCTCCAATAAGTATGACAAATAACTTTAAACGCACGTTTAAACTTTCTTACTTTATAATCATTCGTTGGGTTGCTTGTCCAAATGGTGTGTACACTTTAATTACGTACACACCAGAAGGAAACTGTTTCCCGTCTAATTCAGCAACTGGAACGTTTTGATATTTGTTTGTGAAAACAACTCTTCCATTTAAATCTATCACATCAATTTTATCTATTGTAGTTGCGTTCATTTGAACGTATACTATATCCGAGGACGGTGTTGGGAATACGATTAAATTATTCTGCAATAACTCTTGCAAATCTTGAGTAGAAGCACAAGTCACGTAGGTCATGTTCGCAAAATTCACATTACAAGCAAATTGCACTGAATCCACAAAGGGGTTGCGATTGTTTTGTTGAGAGAAAATATACTCATTACGGGCAATTTCATAGCTATCAGGAAGATCCGCATAATGCCAATCTTTTAATATTTGTTGACCTTGGTTGGTTGGAATTTGCCAGTTGTTTCCAGAAATACCATTGTAAGCTGTCGCCATGTACATGATTGCACGCGCCGCGTTTCCTTTTTGTTTTGCTCTTGGTTCATAAACCAATTGTGTTCCGTCATAACCAACTCTTCCCTCCAAATACGTAAAAACAACATTTCCTGTAATATTACTCAAAGGCAAATTGCTCCTTGGCCCATTCGCTTGAGTATTGTTCGCTGGGTACAAGTTATGCATGTCTGAATATTCCGGTTTCGCTGGATTATCCGCAGGGTAAGTTGGCATCCAAGAATGAGCAAATGTATGCTCACGGCTGTAACCAGTTGCTGTCCAATCAAATGGATCATCAAATACTTTTCTTTCGCCAGAATAACAACATTCAACAAACGATTGACCGTTGGTTGTATCTCTAATTTCAAAGGAAGTCATTATTGTGGTTTTGTAATTGAAATAAGAAACTACAGTATGCGGATTAATCACGGCTGATAAATCAGTTAAGAACGTAGGTGAGTTTCTATTTAATCCAACGTAATAATTGCCAATTTGCTCACCTAAACTAGTTTGAGTTCCCAATGCCGGTGTTGTCGTTTTATAATTCGCAAAAGCACCTTGTCCATTGAATGCGTAAACTGCGAAGGTATAGGTTTCGTCTGCCCAAATTCCTCGTGGAACGAAAGAAGTTGATGAACCGACATAAGCCACTTTTGAATCACCAATTATGTCTCCTCTTTGGTAGCTAATTCCATCAACAGGAACTCCCGTCATTGAAGTGCCATTTTTCCAAAGTACAATATAGGAATTTGCACTCGACGAAGGCGTAAAGGAACCATTCATAGTATAAGCTTGCACATTCGAAAATGTTAACCCTGTTGCATTTGTTGATGGTTCGGTGGCTAAATTGTTTAATCCTACAGCTTCAATATTAATGGTGTAAACAGATTCGTCTAAATCGTCATTGTTAACGGTCAAAACAGCCACTCTAGTTCCATTCCCAGTAGGAGCAAAATTCA
>JAHEMP010000208.1 GCA_024643585.1 Crocinitomicaceae bacterium
TAGGGTTTGGTTTTCCGCCTCGGAAATTTTCTTTTTTAGAACTCATTTCGCTTTAAATTCTTCTACTACGTTTAAGAACGTTCGAAAGGCAGCAAATTTGCCCGCCCATTTCTCGTTGAATTCTTTGCGCAGAGCCGCCGCGTGGTTGGCTTCGTAATGGTCGTACATTTCTTGACTGGAGCACAAATACGTGGTCGCATAGGTCATTCCACCTTCCTCTTCACCGTTCACTCGGCAAAAGCGAGCTTCCAAAAAACAGCCGGATTCTATCACCTCGGGAATGTGCTTTTCGCGCATATAGGCAACCCATTCGTCGTTGACCGCTGGATCTATGCTTACTGTAACGTTGTATAAAATCATTCTTTGTATCGTTGATTTAATTTTTCTGTCGGATGGAATGATGCCGATCCAGCTGCGCATCGCTTGTTTGCGACAAGAGATTGCAAAACTTTATCGGTATCCTATGCAAAATTACGCAAAAACGAGTTCTTTTCTCACATCAATCGCCTCAGCGTGATTTTTATTTATCTTCGCAAAGATGTTAAAATGGTTTATCGGAAATCGTCCCATAGTCTTGCTGCTTTTGCCAGTTGTGATTGGCGTATTTGTCCTGCTCAATCTTTGGTCGAATTATTACGAGTACTCGGAATTCACGAATCTTGGTTTGTGGGGCGATAAATTTTCCTTCCCAAGTTGGGTGACCTTGTTGATGGCTCCCTCTTTCGTTTTAATAAATGCAATTTTCCTCACCAATCTTTTCAACAAGAACAGTTTCATCGACCGAAACACCTACATCACCTCTTTGGTGTACATTACCTATTTCAGTTTTTACCACGGTTTCTACCAATTGGACGGTTTGGCCATTTCACATACCTTGTTGATTTTGACTTTGTTTGAAGTGTTCAAGTTGCAGGCCAACGAGGACGGGAAAAAAGCGGTTTTCAATGCTGGTTTTTTTGCTGGTTTGGCAATGACCTTTCACCCCGCGCTGCTTTTGATGTTGCCGTTTTTAATCACAATGGTTTGGGTAATTCGACCTTTTGTGATTCGGGAATTGTTCTTGCTTTTGATCGGTTTTCTTGTTCCCTTGCTCTACGCCTACACGTATTATTGGTTCAGCGACAACGAAATCAGCATGCGTTTGATCCAAGTGTCGACCGATTTCACAAAATTGCGAACCGATTTCTTGGTGACCGCCAGTTTGTTCATTTTTACCATCTTGCTCAGTTTACTTGCCGTAAACAAACAAAGTCAAAAAACTTCCATCCGCGCCAAGCGTCTAATGCGCGTACTTTTGGTATTCACCATTTGCTGCATTTTGTTGGGAAGTTTGGATTACATTTTTTTCGGACAAATCGAACGATTTAGCCTTTTGTTTATCCCTGTTAGCTTCTTTTTGACCTTTGGTTTGCAAATTAAGTCCTACCAATGGCTCAACAGCGCCTTGCTTTATTTAATTCTCGCGTACAGTATTGGAAAACTTTTCCTTTGGAATTGACCAAAAAGCCCACGAATTTGACTAATTTTGTACCCGAATAAATTCGATAAAAATGAAATTTGGTGTAGTAACTTTTCCTGGATCCAACTGTGATGAAGACATGGTTTACGTATTGGAAACTCTTTTGAAACAAAAAGTTGAGCGACTTTGGCACAAAGACACAGATTTGAAAGGGGTTGATTTTGTAGTTCTTCCAGGAGGATTTTCCTATGGCGACTATTTGCGTTCAGGCGCAATTGCAAAATTGTCACCTATCATGACGTCCGTTATTGAGCATGCAAAAGCAGGTAAATATGTAATGGGAATTTGCAACGGTTTTCAAATTTTGACCGAATCTGGTTTGTTGGAAGGTGCTCTTTTGCACAACAACACCCAAAAGTTCATTTGCAAAAATGTTCATTTGAAACCAGCGAATGATACAACAGGCATTACGAAAGGGTTGGACGGCAACAAAAGCTACAAAATTCCTATCGCCCATGGTGAAGGTCGTTTTTATGCAGACGATGCTACTATTCAAAAATTAATCGACAACAAACAGATATTGTTTCAATACGTTGACGAAAAGGGAGAAGCGACTGAGGAAGCCAACCCGAACGGTTCTTTGCACAACATTGCAGGGATTTGCAACGAAGGAAGAAATGTATTTGGCATGATGCCGCATCCAGAACGAGCTGCCGATAGAGATTTGGCGAACGAGGATGGCAAAGCATTTTTTGAATCAATTTTAAATTATTGCTAAGGCAAAAAATATGAGAGTTTTATTATTGGGATCAGGCGGCCGAGAACACGCTTTGGCATGGAAAATTGCACAAAGTTCTATTTTGGAGGCCTTGTTCATTGCGCCAGGAAATGCTGGAACAAGAAACCACGGTCAAAATGTGGCCATTCAACCTACTGATTTTCCAGCGATTGAAAAATTCGTTTTGTCTGAAAAAATAGACATGGTGGTCGTTGGACCTGAAGATCCATTGGTTTTGGGTATCCACGATTATTTTTTAGCAAACGAAGCTCTTTCCAAAGTTGGCGTTATCGGTCCACAAAAAGAAGCTGCACAGCTGGAAGGAAGTAAAGATTACGCTAAAGAATTCATGGCGCGCCACAATATTCCAACAGCGAAATACGGAACCTTCACCAAAGATACATTAGCCGAAGGTCATGCTTTTTTATCCAAAATGAAAGCGCCATACGTATTAAAAGCGGATGGACTTGCAGCCGGAAAAGGAGTTCTTATTCTTGATGATTTGAAAGAAGCGCAAGCTGAATTGACCAATATGTTGAAAGGGAAATTCGGTGCAGCAAGCTCCAAAGTAGTTGTTGAACAATTCTTAAAAGGTATTGAATGCTCTGTCTTTGTCATTACAGATGGCGATTCTTATAAATTGCTTCCCGAAGCAAAAGATTACAAACGCATTGGCGAAGGTGATTCCGGTTTGAACACTGGAGGCATGGGCGCTGTTTCACCCGTTCCATTTGCCGACGCAGGTTTCATGGACAAAGTGAAAAACCAAATTATTATTCCAACGGTTAAAGGATTGAAATCAGAAAACATTCCTTACAAAGGATTTATTTTCTTCGGTTTGATTAGCGTGAAAGGCGAACCTTACGTTATTGAGTACAACTGTAGAATGGGTGATCCAGAGACAGAAGTGGTTATTCCTCGTTTGAAATCTGATATTTTGGATTTGTTCGAAGGCGTTCAGTCCAACACGCTATCGGAACGTGATGTTCAATTTGACGATAGATGCGCTGCGACTGTTATGATGGTTTCCGGTGGTTACCCAAATGATTACGAAAAAGGAAAACAGATTTACGGTTTAAACGCAGTTGCCGATTCCATGGTTTTTCACGCTGGAACCAAAGCAGATGGTCCTGCTGTAATTTCAGCTGGCGGTCGAGTTTTGGCTGTCACTTCTTATGGGAAAAACCTAGAAACCGCTTTGGACAAATCTTACGCTTCTATAAACAACATTGAATTTGAAAAATCCAATTATCGCAAAGATATTGGTTTTGATGTTGTTGATAGAGAAATTTAGTGCTATCTTCGAAATAGGCTAATGGACTCATCGTATCTGATTATCATCTTCACGCTTTTGTTTTCCGCCCTTTTCTCGGGTATGGAAATTGCCTTTATGTCTTCCAACCGACTCAAAATTGAATTGGATCGATCAAAAGGAACGGTTGTAGGGAAAATACTGGGTAGTTTTTATCTAAATGAATCGCGCTTTATAGCGATGTTGCTTTTAGGGAATAATTTTGTGCTGGTCCTTTTTGGTATTTATGCCGCCATAATTCTTGACCCCATTTTAATGTCTTGGGGACTTGAAAGAGAAAGTTTAATCCTTCTTTGTCAAACGGTTATCTCAACCATTCTTGTTTTAATTCTCGCTGAGTTTTTGCCAAAAGCATTGGTTCAAATCAATCCCAATTATTTTCTTCGACTCGCGGCAGTTCCCATGTCTGTTATTTATGTAGTGCTTTATTTGCCGACGGAAGTCATTCTGTTTTTGAGTAAACTCATCCTTAAATTATTGAAAACGGAAGACGATACGACAGAAAAAGTGTTTTCCAAAGTCGATTTGGCGCATTACGTTTATGATTTGAATAACCGAATCAAGGAAGAAGAAGATTTTGGAAACGAAATGCAAATTCTTCAAAATGCCTTAGACTTCTCCAATTTGAAAGCACGAGATTGCATGATTCCTCGAACCGAAATTGTAGCAATTGACGTCGAAGAAGATATTTCTGTCCTTCTGAACACTTTCGTTCAAACGGGACTTTCGAAAATCTTGGTGTACAGAGAAAACATTGACAACATTATAGGCTACGTTCACTCGTACGAAATGTTCAAAATGCCGAAAACTATCAAACAAATTCTCCTGCCGATTGCCTTTGTTCCAGAAGCTATTCCAGGAAAAGAATTGTTGGAAATGTTTACCAAGCAATCTGGAAACGTTGCCATTGTGGTGGATGAGTACGGCGGAACAGCCGGTATTATTACCATAGAAGATGTCATTGAAGAGATTTTTGGAGACATCGAAGACGAACACGATAGCGAAGCTTGGT
>JAHEMP010000209.1 GCA_024643585.1 Crocinitomicaceae bacterium
ATTGATTAATTTCTTTAATTAATCCTAGAAGTAATTTTTTGTTTTCTGGGGTAAGTTCATTTTTTTCGATGCACTCCTCAAGTAAATGAATTTTTATGCTATCCTCAGGATTGTACACTGCCCAAAAGTCATCGCAGGAAATGTTTGGAGATTCCTTTATAATTGGGACGCGGGACATCTTAGTTTTTGAGCGCTCTGTGCATCCTGAAATTAATAGGGTAGTGCAAAGGGGCAATAAAAGTATTGCTGCGAGTGTTTTCATTGTAGTTAATAAAAGCAAATAAACGTATTTGACTAATTAAAGATAGGAAAGAAATATATAGGTTTGATTTTCAGGTCTTAAAAAATTTAACTGCCAAACAAAAATATATTGGAACAAAAAAAGTCCGAAAAAATTAATTTTCGGACTTTCGATATTTATTTTTGAATTAAGCTGTTACGCCTAGTACTTCTTTCATTTTTTCACCAATTTGAGCTGGAGAATCCACGACATGGATTCCGCATTCTCTCATGATTCTTTTCTTCGCTTCTGCAGTGTCATCATCACCTCCAACAATTGCGCCTGCGTGACCCATTGTTCTTCCTTTAGGTGCAGTTTCACCAGCAATAAATCCAACAACTGGTTTTCTAGAGTTGTCTTTGATCCAACGAGCAGCAATTGCTTCTAAGTTTCCACCTATTTCACCGATCATAACAATTCCTTCTGTTTCAGGATCGTTCATTAACAATTCTACAGCCTCTTTGGTCGTTGTCCCAATAATTGGGTCACCACCAATACCAATTGCAGTTGTAATTCCTAATCCAGCTTTTGAAACTTGGTCAGCTGCCTCATAGGTTAAGGTTCCTGATTTCGAAACAATTCCAATTTTACCCTTTTTAAACACAAAACCAGGCATAATTCCAACTTTCGCTTCACCAGCAGTAATAACACCTGGGCAATTTGGACCAATCAAACGAGTATCTAAACCGTTGATGTATTCTTTTGCACGAACCATATCACCCACAGGAATACCTTCAGTGATACAAACAATTACTTTGATCCCAGCTTCAGCAGCTTCCATTATTGCATCGGCAGCGAAAGCCGGTGGAACAAAAATGATAGATACATCAGCACCTGTTTTACTAACAGCATCCGCCACAGTATTAAATACTGGACGATCCAAATGTGAAGAACCACCTTTTCCAGGTGTTACACCTCCAACCACGTTGGTTCCAAATTCAATCATTTGTCCAGCGTGGAAAGTACCTTCACTACCAGTAAAGCCTTGCACAATTACTTTAGAATCTTTGTTAACGAGTACACTCATTTTTGCTACTTTTTCTTGTTTTTAATCGGGGTCAAAAGTAAAGTTTTGAAACGGTTAAGACAAGTATTTATTAATAATTATTATTCCTTTACTATAGTGTTTGCATAACCTTAATCTCAAAAAATAGACAGCTATTTTCCGGGATTTCCCCATTAGGGTTTGAGCCATAACCCATTTGGGGTGGGGTGACCAGCATAAAAACACTTCCTGATTTTTTTCCAACAAGCACTTCTTTCCATGCAGGGATAAGGTTTTTAAGTTTTAACTGTACGGGTGAATTCTGTTCGTCAAAAACAACACCGTTCAATAATTTCCCTTTATACATTACTCGGATGTCGTCTGTGTATCGTATCGTTTTTCCTGTTCCTTGCACTTCTGTGCGTGAGTATACACCAGAACTTGATTTAGTCATTTTCAAGTTTTCCTTTCTAAGGTATTTTTGAATTTTCTCATCAAATGCTATTTTTTCTTTGGTGCTATAGCCTTTGCATGCAGTTAAAAACAAAAATGTTAAAAAGATGAATCCTAAATTTCGTTTGTTCTTGAAAATCATAAATTATTTTCTTTTGAAGTGTTCCAAATATAGTCGAAACTTCAGAATTATAGATTACTATTTTAGCTTTATTTCTACTCTAGAAACGTCGTAACCATTTTGACGAAGCAATTGTATTAATCCTTTTTCTCCAGGTAAATGTGCCGCTCCAACAGCTACAAAAACGGATTTGTTTTTCATCTCTTTGGTCAGGGTTGAAATCCATTTTGTATTTCGGTCGGCTGTAAGTGTTTCTTCCATAAATTGCAACATATTAATGGATCCTGAACTTTGGTTAAGCAAATCAGAAATTTTTTGGTCGAGATACAAATTTTGCGTTTCTTCCCATGATTGGGCAATGTCTGAGGTGTCTCTAACGATTTGCATAATCAAATCTGATTTTAAATTATCCGAAAGATTATCAAAAAAACCAATTTGTTCTTCAATCGTCTCTAGACCTAAAATGGGAATATTTGATTTCTTACATTGTTTGTAAATATTCATATCGTAACTTTCACTTTCCATCATTACTGATGCGTAGGGAAGTTGCATGAAAAAAAAGGGTTTGAATTTCCCCATTGTTTTTTCAAAAAGAGCCGAGTCCAATCCGAAATTTTCTTCAGTATAGGCATAAAGTGAATCACGCTGCGATTTGTTCAACAAATCAGTCATTCGGCCTTTTGGAAGCATCATTAATTCCATAGCATTCGATTGATTGTCAAGGTCATTTAATTCCAAAATGACTATTTCTGATTTATCTAAACGCTTTGAAACGACTTTAGGGAACACATATTTGTCTTTGTCGATCATATGAATCGTCCCAAACATGTAGCTAATTTGTTTAGATTCTTTGTTTTGAATCTTCCAAAAAACACCTTCTTCAGTTTCAGCTTCCGTTAATTTCTCCTGTGCAAAACAGTTGCCTGTTAGAAGAAAAACCAGAAATAATTGAAACATCCGCATGATTATTCCATTAAGGTAATTTGAGCCAAGAAGTGATC
Organism: Crocinitomicaceae bacterium; assembly: GCA_024643585.1. Lineage (GTDB taxonomy): Bacteria > Bacteroidota > Bacteroidia > Flavobacteriales_D > Crocinitomicaceae > UBA2040. Next base: position 2,841 of record JAHEMP010000209.1, read on the forward strand.
TTCCTTATCATAAATCTTGCTGGCTTTTAGTCCGACTTTCTTCGCTGCTTGGAATAAATTGTCAAAATCCACATAAAGCCAATCAAACCATGGGCCCACTTCACTTTTGTATTTCATTTGAAAACGAAAGTTTCCGTAGTATTCTGAATTCAAGTCGATTAACATAGAACCGTCTTCATCTTCGTATAGATATTTGATGTCGGATGAATCGCACAAGATTTGGCCTCCATCGGCCAACAAACTTTTAGCATGAAGCAATGTCTTTTCCAAATTCCCGAGGGTTCCTGCTATACCTATGCCATTCATAAGCATCAAAACCGTATCGTATTTTTCGTCTTTTAAATCGAAAAAATCTAGTTGACGAGCAGAATATTCCATATCTGTTAAGTAGTCAACTGCGCCTTTTGAAATGTCAATGCATTCGACTTCTAGTTCCAGTTCCTTCAAATATTTTGCATGTGCGCCAGCTCCAGCGCCCACGTCTAGGACCTTTCCTCGAGATTCTTCCAATGCGATTTGTTCCAATTCTGGCATTTCATCAAAAGCTCTAAAAAGAACTTCTAAGGGAATGATATCGTCGTCGCAAATTTCTGATCTTACGATAATGTCTGCCGGAAGTCTGTTTTCAGCATAGGCAAGTATGGCAGCTCCAATTGGATCTCCGTATTTTTTTTCTGTCATTTAACTAGTAATCAAATTCTTCATAACCTCCATACTCTTCTTCATCGAATCCATCTTCGAGGTTGTTGAAACCAAATTCGTCCTCATCGTCTGCTAAATCATCACCATCAAATATTTCTTCACTGATAGCTTTTGAGTCTTCAGCAGGCGAATCCCCAATGGCCATAATAATCTGAGGTTCAGATGGGCCAATTTTCTCATAGCCAACAAGTTCTACAAGAAAAATCCACATGCGTAAGAAATCATATAGCAAAATGAATTTTTGGTCGGGTTCTTCTATAAATTCACTCAATTTGGCTTTGGCCATAACGCTAGGCAAATCTTCTGGTTTGTCCTGCTCATCATAACTCATATCCATCCAGCTGATTTCATGGCCTTTGTCCCAATCGTCGTTAGAAACATAGAAGGATGCCATTTCTCTACCTGTAAATTCAAAGGATTTTAAAATTGTCAAATAAAATTCCTCGAACGAGGCATCTGCATCAATAAATATATCTCTAAAAACTTCTTGTTTTTGGTCACTGTCAAGAAGAATTCTAAATTTTAAACCTGCCATATCTTACCGATAATTATGCTTTTAGGGGTTGCAAAGTTACAAAATTATTCTGCTATTTAATTGGAGAAGAAACCGTTTTTACTTCCAAACCAATATCAACCCCCAATTTTAACATTAGTTGGTATGCAGCGTCAATTTCATTCGGAATTTGTCCTTCCAATATAGCTTCTTTAATCGCCATTTTAATATTACCGATATGAGCACAAGGACGCAAACCGAATGTTTTCATTATGATTTCACCACTTATAGGAGGTTGAAAATTGCGAACGTGATCTTTTTGTTCAATGTCTCGCAATTTCAGAAGAACTTCGTCAAAATTCTTTTTGAATTTCTTGACTTTCATTTCGTTTTTTGAAGTGATATCGGCATTGCAGAGTGTCATTAGATCGTCAATATCATCTCCTGCTTCAAACAGAAGTCTTCTAACTGCGGAATCGCTTACATGATCTTTTACCAATGCAATCGGTCGTAGATGAAG
>JAHEMP010000210.1 GCA_024643585.1 Crocinitomicaceae bacterium
CGAATCGAAAGGAGGGCCAATTAGCATGACAAAATCTTTTGAAAACATTGACTATATGAGCTTTTTCAAAAATCACGACCCCGATAGTATACGTTTTTCGAGTGTGTTAAGAGCCAGTGCTACTTTCCCCTTTGTTATGCCAATGGTAACAATGCCTACGCAACCAGAAGTTCAATTAATGGATGCAGGAATTCGAGACAATTACGGAGGGAAAATTACCATGGATTATTTGTTTGAGCTAAAAGAATGGATAGAAAGAAATACATCAGGTGTGATTATAGTTCAAATTCGAGACACGAAGAAAATCCTTGACAATGAATCCTACAGAGAGGTTTCATTGTTGGATAAATTTACTTTGCCCTTTGGCAACATGTATAGTAATTTCACTAGAACACAAGATTTTGATCAAGAGCAACTTATGATGATAGGCGTTCAAGGATATCACTTTCCAGTCGATTTGATTTCCTTTAATTTAAGAGAGAGTAACATGGATAAAATTTCACTTTCATGGCATTTATCGAGTCAAGAAAAAAAGAAAATAACCGAAGCTTTTCAAAGTAAGAGAAATCAACATTCATTGGAACAACTAAAAAGACTGCTCTTAACACAAAAAATGCCGTGAACATTGAATGGTCACGGCATACTATTCTCGTAATCCAATTTATTTTTCCTTCACGTCTAGCAGGGTAATTACTCTCTGAGCTTCACAACCTTCAACACTCTGAGCTCTACTAGGTATAAAATTGAATATTAATTTTTTTCCGTCTACTTTGTACTTATCCTCCAGATTTACGGGATAGACCAGTGAAAACAAATCTCCTTCAATCATTTCAATATAAAAAGGACAGCCTTTATCATTGACCCTAACAGTACCTTCAACATTTATCAAATCTTCTTCACGCAAAGGTCGTTCTGAACTCATTACATTTTCTTCCGCTTCTTCAACTTTAGTTGTTTGATCTGACAGATTCTCACTTGCATTCTGAGAAGAACCGCACGAAGTAAAAAGACCAATTCCGAGTACTACTATAAATTTCCACATATACTTTTTATAATTTGTTGCTTCCATAATCATACCAAAATTAACATTTTTGATTTTATAGTGATGTTCATTAATCCATTTACCAATTTATTTAAACAAAAAAAAAGAGGCCCCAACTGGGTAACCTCTTTATACATTAATAACCTGTAGATTGAAATCAATGTCTTATTTGTATTTAACGGAACAAATAACAAAATGTTACAAATAATTTATTATCCCATTTTCAGTGATTACATCTGAAGATATCCATCCAATTGAAACTAATAATTAACATCTTACCTTTTAAAAGTATAAAGGCGGGTCCAAATCTTAGACTTCAATTCTCTTTACATTTGTTTCATGTTGAGTAAAAATCATCTTCAAGCGTTGATTCGATTGGTCGAAGACCCAGATGAAATCGTTTATTCACACGTTCACGACAAATTACTGGATTATGGAAAGGATGCGATTCCTTTTCTTGAAATTTCATGGGAAGAGGAAGATTGGGGATTACTATTTCAAAGCAGAATTGAAACCATTATTCACGAAATCCAATTTTCGGAAGCTTGCCGAGAATTAAAACAATGGAGAGAATCAGAGGATAAAGATTTATTAAAAGGTGCGATTGCCGTTGCTAAATACCAATATCCTGGATTAAACGAAGATGCCATCTACGCAGACATAGAAAAGATAAAACAAGACGTATGGCTTGAAATTAATCAGAAAAATACAGCCTTAGAGAAAGTCAGAATTTTAAATAAAATATTTTTTGGCATTCATCATTTTAAAGGAAATTCAAAAAACTTTCTTTCTCCTTTAAACTCATTTATAAATACTGTCCTAGAAACCAGAAAAGGAAACCCATTAAGTTTATGTTTGATTTATAGCATAATCGCTCAAAAAATGGGAATGCCTATCTATGGCGTAAATCTGCCCAATCATTTTGTTTTAGCCTATTTGGATGAGAACAAAATTCATCATCAAATGGGGAATTCCAATTCGCACGGTGTTTTGTTTTATATAAATCCATTTTCTAAGGGGAGCTTATTTGATGAAAATGAAGTCAAGGAATTTTTAAACTCTCTTAATTTAGCGCACAAAAGGGAATATTTTGAACCTTGTTCTAATACCCAAATAATCAATCGCATGTTGACCAATTTAATTGCGGCATTTCAAGAAGTCGGAAATGCTGAAAAGGTAAATGAACTGATAATACTTAGAGATATTCTGGATGCCTAGACCAATTCAAATTCCAAATTGAATTGCTTTAGTTGTTTAAAAAAGGCCTTACTCGGATCCACTTTTACATTTTTAGACGGCATTTTTATCAACACATTGGATCCTTCGTCATAAAGCGAAAAATTTAATGGGCAAGTTCCTTCATTTTCTAAACAAACCTTCATCAAATCAGAAATCATGACTTGATCCATATCTTTTGCATTGACTTTCAAGTGAATAGCTTTCGCCTTCTTTTCTTTAATTTCATGCAGTAATTCGATATTATGCACCACAAATTCCAGATTATTTCGGCGATGTGGAATCTCAATTCGGCCCGAAATTGCAACAAAAGCACCATCAGTTAAGAAGTGTTTGAATTTTAAGTAATTCTCACGCCAAAAGAAAAGTTCATGACTGTCGGTATAGTCTTCAATAAACAACTTGCCAAAAGGATCTCCGTTTTTGGTAATTCTATGTTCAGCCAAAGTTACAACGCAAGCAACGGTTAATTCTAAACCTTTATTCTCCTCTAGATTTTTAAGTTGAGCAACACTTCCCTTGCAAAATGCTTCAATTTCCATTCTAAAATCATCCAGTGGATGACCGGAAATAAAAATCCCGACAACTTCTTTCTCTCTGTTAAGCTTATACGTACTATTCCACTCGTCAGCTTTTGGGACTTCTGGCTCCGGTATTTTGGTTCCTGAAGCTTCACCAAACATCGAAACTTGTGAAGAATTTTCATTTTCTTGGGAGTTGGATCCAAATCGAACAGCATTTTCAAGAAAAGTCCTACCGTTGTTATCCGGAAAGAAATATTGAGCTCTATGAATGCCTTCAAAAGAATCAAAACCACCAGCATAAGCAAGACTTTCCATTGCTTTTTTATTCACCAAACGCAAATTTACGCGTCTCGTGAAATCAAATATTCCCTTATAGTGACCGTTTTCTTTTCTATTCTCAATAATCGCTTCAACTGGTCCGTTGCCTAATCCTTTAATCGCTCCTAATCCAAATCGCAAAGCACCTTCTTTGTTCACCGTAAACTGGTAATTGGATTCGTTAACGTCAGGCCCCAAAACCGGCAGCTCCATTCTTCTACATTCCTCCATGAAAAACGATACTTTTTTTATATCGTTCATGTTATTAGAAAGAACCGAGGCCATATATTCAGCTGGATAATTTGCTTTTAGATAAGCCGTCTGGTAAGCAATCCAGGCATAGCATGTCGAGTGGGATTTGTTAAAGGCGTAAGCGGCAAAAGCCTCCCAATCCTTCCATATTTTTTCAAGTGCATCTGCATTGTGACCTTTTTCACCCCCATTTTTAATAAAAAGAGGTTTCATTTTGTTCAATACATCAATTTGCTTTTTACCCATCGCTTTTCTAAGGGTATCTGCTTCACCTTTCGTAAAACCTGCCAATTTTTGCGACAAAAGCATAACTTGCTCTTGGTATACCGTAATACCATAGGTTTCTTTCAAATACTCTTCACAATCATCCAAGTCGTATTTGATTTCTTCCTCACCATGCTTTCTCTTGATAAAGGAAGGAATATATTCCATTGGGCCTGGTCTGTAAAGCGCATTCATGGCAATCAAATCTCCGAAAACCGTTGGTTTCAGGTCGCGCATGTGCTTTTGCATTCCCGGCGATTCATATTGAAATATTCCTACCGTATCACCTCTCTGGAATAATTCATACGTTTTTTCATCGTCTAGCGGAATTTTTTCAATATCAATCTCAATTCCCCTAATTTCCTTAACATTACGAACCGCATGCTTTATAAGTGTAAGCGTGCTCAATCCCAAGAAGTCCATTTTTAATAAGCCAGCTTCCTCTGCAACTGAATTATCGTATTGGGTGCAATACATCTCAGAATCTTTTGCGAGTGCAACAGGAACATAATTTGTAATATCCCCAGGTGTGATAATTACTCCACAAGCATGAATACCTGTATTTCTGACACAACCTTCCACATCCGCTGCCTTTTGAACCACCTTTGCGGCAGGTGCATTTGACTGAGAAATATCTCTTAAACTTTTCGCTTTTGTAAAATCCTCTTGATTCTTCAGGGCATCTGCCAACTCTGCGTCAGAAAAAGAAAACATTTTCTTCAAAGAAAGAGAGGTAACCATATTTGATAATTGTGACGCTTCCGAAAGTGGCAAATCCAATACGCGCGATGTGTCACGCAAGGAGGATTTTGCAGCCATTGTTCCGTAGGTGATAATTTGAGCCACCTGATTGCTCCCGTATTTATCGATTACATAATCGATAACCTTTCCTCGTCCCTCGTCATCAAAATCAA